>CAYQFT010000031.1:25423-27955 GCA_964416825.1 uncultured Porphyromonadaceae bacterium | reverse complement strand
ATAACTGGCAACCGGCAACCGGTAACCCGCAACCCTCTTCCAACTGGCAACCGGTAACCGGCAACCGGGAACAGTCTTCCCTCATCTGGCAATCGGGCAAGCAGCCGATCCCTCCGCAGGTTTGGGTATCCTATACCGGCCAGCAGCTCTGGCCTGCCATGGCCTATGAGTGGCAGGTGAGGGTTTGGGACCAGGAAGGAAATGCATCCGCCTGGAGCCGTAAAGCGCGGTTTGTTACCGGTTTGCCCGATACGAAGTGGAGTCCGGCCCGATGGATCGGGTATGAGGCCCTGCCCGATTCGCTGCGGCTGGTCCCGGGAGTTCACGGTTCAGGCAATCACCTGGGTAACCTGGCCCTGCAGCGGCCCGTTATTCCACAGTTTCGGAAGGAGTTCGCCGTTGAGCGAAAGGTTGCGGAAGCCATGCTCTTTGTATCGGGGTTGGGGCAGTATACCCTTACCCTCGACGGGGTTGCCCCGGATGACCGATTTCTGGCACCCGGCTGGACCCACTATGCGAAGAGTTGCCTGTACAACGGATACGATGTCACTTCGCAGCTCCGGAAGGGGAGCCATGTGATTGGGGTAACGGTCGGCAACGGATTTTTCAATATCAACCGCGAGCGGTACCGGAAACTGGTCACCACCTGGGGCAATCCCATGATGCGGCTCTGCCTGGTCATCCGCTACGACAATGGTTCGGAAGAGTTCATCTATTCCGATGAGAGCTGGAAAACGGCCCCCTCGCCGGTCACCTTCACCAGTATTTACGGCGGGGAAGATTACGATTTCACGAAGGAACAGAAAGATTGGAATCAACCGGGATTCAACGACAGGCAATGGAAAAATGCCGAAGCCGTCAACGGTCCGGGCGGATCCATGGTCTGTGAGTCGGACTACCCGCTCAGGCCCATGGAATCATTCAGTCCGGTTACGATTACTCAATTGGCCGATTCCACCTGGGTGTATGATTTCGGACAAAATGCATCCGGCATTCCCGGGATTCGTTTTGCAGGCACAACGGGCCAGCAACTTCGGCTGGTCCCCGGTGAACTCATCAACGACGATGGCGCGATCAACCAGCGGGCATCCGGCGGGCCCGCGTATTTTGATGTGACCACCGACGTAGCCGGAAGCCGCACCTGGAAGCCGCAATTCACCTATTACGGGTTCCGCTACCTGGGCCTCAGCGGAGCCGTTCCCAAGGGCGAGCCTAACCCGGAAGGCCTGCCGGTTGCGGAGGAGGTGCTGTTCCACCACACCCGCAACAGTTCGCCCTCCACAGGATCTTTCCACTGTTCAAATGAACTGTTCAACCGGATTCATACCCTGATCGACTGGTCGATCCGGAGCAACCTTGCCAGCGTTACCACCGACTGCCCGCACCGGGAAAAGCTCGGGTGGCTGGAACAAACCCATCTCGTTGGCAACTCCATTGCTTATCTGTATGATATCCGGAACTTGTACAGCAAGATTGTTGATGACATGATTGAATCCCAGCTGGATAACGGACTGGTTCCGGATATCGCCCCCGAATTTGTTCCCTTTGCCGGTGGTTTCCGCGACTCCCCCGAGTGGGGCAGCTCGGCTGTGATTATCCCGTGGGACCTTTATGAGTGGTACGGAGATATCGGGCCGATGGAGAAAGCCTGGCCGATGATGAACCGCTACATGAAATATCTGGATTCACTCTCGGCCGGTGGAATTCTCACTCACGGTCTGGGAGACTGGTTCGATATGGGGCCGGGACCGATGGGTGAGGCACAGCTTACACCCAGGGCGCTGACGGCCACCGCGATCTGGTTTTACGACCTGAAACTGATGTCGCGTATGGCCGGACTGCTAGGCAAAACCGATGAAGGGGTTGCTCTTTCGGTGAAGGCGGATTCCGTGCAAGCGGCCTTCCTTCGTAAATTCTACGATCCCGAAAGCCATGTGATTTCAACCGGAAGCCAGACGGCTTATGCCATGCCTTTGGTGGTGGGACTGGTTCCGGAGAGTGACCGGCTGTCTGTATTTCAGAACCTGATACGAACCGTTGAAAAGGATAGGTATGTGCTTACTGCCGGTGATGTGGGATACCGGTATCTCGTCAAGGCCCTGCAGGAGGCCGGCGCCCACGATGTGATCTGGAAGATGAATTGCCGTGATGATGTGCCCGGATATGGGTTCCAGCTAAGGCACGGTGCAACGGCTCTTACCGAATCATGGGCTGCCCTGCGGGAGGTTTCGAATAACCATATGATGCTGGGACACCTGATGGAGTGGCTCTACAGCGGTATCGGCGGCATCCGGCAGGCTCCCGGCTCTGCAGGTTACCGGGATCTGATCATCGATCCCCAACCCGTTGGCGACCTCACCTCGGCCGATGTTTCGCACATCTGCATCCGTGGCGAAATCCGCGTAAAATGGGAGAAAAAGGGCGAAAATGTGGACCTTGAGGTTACCATTCCGGTGGGAAGCCGGGCCGAAATTTCATTTGGCGGCAAAAATCTGGGTACATTTGGCGCCGGAATACATCCCTTTGTCATCC
>CAYQFT010000031.1:0-25323 GCA_964416825.1 uncultured Porphyromonadaceae bacterium | reverse complement strand
ATCGTAAATCGTAAATATGAAAGTACTTGGAATGGGAAACGCCCTGGTAGATGTTCTGATCAGGGTAAATGATGAAAAACTTCTTGAGCAGCTTAAGTTGCCAAAGGGCAGTATGCAGCTGGTGGATGAGGTGCGGATGGCTGAGATTATGGAAGCCACCTCGGGGTTGCCGGTCACGATGATCTCGGGCGGCTCCGCTGCCAATACGATCCATGGCCTGGCAGAACTGGGCGTGGCCACCGGGTTTATCGGATCTGCCGGCAGGGATCAGTGGGGGGAATTCTATATCAACGACCTGAAATCGAAGCATATAGACCCTGTTTTTTATCGTCCGGAGAAGCCGACAGGCCTTGCCAATGCACTGCTTACCCCGGATGGGGAGCGTACCTTTGGAACCTTCCTTGGGGCGGCTATTGAGCTGGGCCCCGATTTTCTGACGCAGGAGATGTTTGCCGGGTGGACGGTTTTTTATATCGAAGGGTACCTGATGCAGAATCATGCGCTGATACACCGTGCACTGGAGCTTGCCAAAGAGGCCGGTTGCATGGTTGCTCTGGATTTTGCCAGCTATAACGTGGTTGAAGAGAACCTGGAATTTCTGAAGTCGGTGCTGCCCGAATATGTGGATATTGTGTTCGCCAATCAGGAGGAAGCGCTGGCCTTTACGGGCAAGGGACCGGAAGAAGCCGTGGATGAGCTGGCAGCCTTGTGCCGTCTGGCCGTTGTTAAGACCGGCAAGGATGGAGCCTGGGTTAAGACAGCGGGCGAAAAGCATGCGATTCCCGGCCTTCGCGTGAACTGTGTGGACACCACAGGAGCCGGCGACCTGTTTGCTTCGGGTTTCCTGTTCGGGTACCTGGAGGGTTTCTCCCTTGAAGAGTGCGGAAAGGCGGGCAATATGCTGGCTTCGCATGTTATCGAAGTATTGGGGCCCAAGATCGGGGCCGATACCTGGACGCTGGTCAAAGGGAAATTAAAAAAGGCCTGAAACTCTCATTTTTTCAGGCCCTTAATGCAACAGGTTATATCAGAAAGGGGACTTCTGTCAGCTAAAAGAGGCCGTGCAATTCGGCATTGATTTTATCCATCACGGTGCTGATGTCTTCGGGGTTGCCAAGAAAATCCATGGAATCGGCATCAACAATCAGCAGCTTGCCATCGTGGTAGGTTTCCACCCAGCTTTCGTACCGTTCGTTCAGGCGCTTGAGGTAATCGAGCCGAATGGAGTTTTCATATTTCCGGCCGCGCTTCTGGATCTGGTTAACGAGCGTCGGAACCGAAGCCCTCAGGTACAGGATCAGGTCGGGGGGCTGCACCAGTGAGGCCATCAGGTTGAAAAGCGTGTAGTAGTTTTCAAAGTCGCGCGTGCTCATCAGCCCCATGGAGTGGAGGTTCGGCGCGAAAATATAGGCATCCTCATAGATGGTCCGGTCCTGAATCACCGTTTTGTTTTTTTTCCGGATCTCCAGGATCTGGTTAAAACGGGAATTGAGGAAATAGATCTGAAGGTTGAACGACCAGCGCTGCATATCGGCATAAAAATCATTCAGGTAGGGATTGTCGTCCACATCCTCATAATGGGCTTCCCAGCCATAATGCTTGCTAAGTATTCGAGTCAGAGTGGTTTTGCCGGAACCGATATTTCCAGCGATTGCAATATGCATACTAAAAGTTTTCGCGTTTAGGGTAAGCCGAAAGTACGGAAAAAAGTAACCCGCTAACCTTTACAATATTTTTTTTTACCGGGAAAGAATTATCACTTCTCCTGAAGTGCGGATCCAGAGTTGGTGGTTTTGCATGCAACCTTCGAGCAGCGGGGATTTGGGCCATTCGAGGAGGGTTTTCCCGGGAAGGGCAGGATCGGAAAAGAGCACCAGTTTATCGGGGTAAGTAAGGAGAATCTCCTCACCGGCCGGTGAGGCTGATACCACTTTCATGGGTAGCCTGTACAAAGGGTTGCCAAATGCATCGAATTGCCGGATTTCCTCGCCGGGGATGATCAGCCAGAGTCGGCTGCCGGATTCGAAGAGGAGAGGCCGGTTTTTTCCGCTGGTTTGGGGCAGATTGAGTGGGGCCGTTTCCGAAACCAGGGTAAGCTGGTGATCGTAACGGCGTAAGCGCAGGGATGTGCCATCGAGGATCCAGAAACCGCCCTGACGGCAGGTTGCAATGGCAAGGGGATCGGTAATCCCAAGCTGGTCGAGTCCGATCGGGTCCGACAGGGGGGAGAGCCGGTTACTGAGAAACCGGAGGAGGTTGAAATCCTGCTGAAGAACCAGGGTCCTCAGCGGATCGGTTGCATCGATCCGGGTGATGGCGCCTTTTGAGGGATCAGACCAGGAGGCCAGCGAGTCGCCGGATCCCGAATACTTGATGAGCATACCGTTTCTGACCAGGTAGAACCTTCCGAGAGGATCGGCGGAGATGCCTTCACTTATTCCGCTGATGGATTTCCGCGCTTCCCATTGAAACTGGGCAGGCAGAGAGGTTGCAAGCACGAGCCCCAACAGCGCTGCTGTCAGATTTTTTTTCATGGAGCCGTCTGGATTTGCAGGATTTCATCTGCGATAACCCGGTCGTTCGAGAGGCGGGGAACCTTGTGCTGCCCGCCCAGCTTACCTTTTCCCTTAAGCCAGGTATAAAAAGTACCTGTTTTCAGCGGGATGACCTCGGGGGAATGAAGCGCAATGCCCCGGTATCGCTTAGCCTCATAATCCGAATTGACGGCCTTGAGCGCATTGTCGAGCAATTCCGAGAAAAACTCCAGGTTTTCCGGAGGCTTGCTAAATTCGATGAGCCACTGGTGGCGGGCGCCGTCCCCATCACCCATGTAAACAGGGGCTGCCGTGTATTCCGTAATGACAGCGCCGGAGCCCTGACAGGCTTTCTGAAGGGCATGCTCGGCATTGTCGATGATAAGTTCTTCACCAAAAGCATTAATGAAGTGACGGGTTCGTCCGGTAATCCGGAATTTCACCGGGCTGAGGGAGGTAAACCGGATGGTATCCCCGATGAGGTAACGCCAGAGGCCGCCGCTGGTTGAGATCACCATGGCATAGTTCCGGCCGGTTTCCACATCCCGGAGGGTGACAGGCTTCCCGTTATCCGTACCCAGTTCCTCCATCGGGATAAATTCAAAAAAGACACCATAGTCGAGCATCAGCAGCATATCCCTTGAGCAGGGGTCATCCTGGATACCGAAAAAACCCTCCGATGCATTGTAGGTCTCCATGTATTTCATGGAATCCGACCGAATAATCGAGCGGAAGGGGTCGCGGTAGGGCCCGAAGTTGACGCCTCCATGAATGAAAACTTCCAGGTTGGGCCAAACCTCAGAAATATTGTCCTTGCCGGTCTGAGCCAGCACTTTTTTCAGCAGGATGAGGGTCCAGGATGGAACGCCGGCCAGACTCGTCACATTCTGGCGGATGGTGTTCTCCGCCATCTTTTCGAGTTTCTCCTCCCATTCATTCATGAGGGCTATCGACAAATCGGGAGTCCGGAGCCAATGGGCGTAAGCAGGCAGGTTCTGCAGTAAAACGGCTGAAAGATCACCGAAATAGGCCTCGCTGTTGATATCGGAAACCTGATGACTGCCGCCAACCACCAGGCTCTTGCCGTGAAAAAGACGTGAATCGGGGTAATTGGCGAACCAGAGTGCCAGCGTGTCTTTGCCGCCGCGGAAGTGGCACTCTTCGAGGTTATCAGTGGTTACGGGAATAAACTTGCTCTTGTCACCGGTTGTGCCAGAGGATTTTGCGAACCATTTTACTTCACCGGGCCAAAGCACATCGGCTTCCCCATTCATGGCGCGATCAATATACGGCTTGATGGCAGGATAATCCCTCACAGGCACCTGGCTGTTAAACTGGTCCCAGGTAAGCCCTTGGGTTAAGCCGTGCTCTTTGCCAAACAGGGTGTTCCGTCCCTTGCTGATCAGAGAATTGAGAGTATCATTCTGAACTTCAACCGGATACTTCCGGAAGAAATCAATCTGATATTTCCGCTTGGTAACGAGCCAGGTGACAAAGGAGCTTAATATGGGCATGCTGGTGAGCTTTCCGGGTGAAGTAAAAATACTAAAATATTCCCTACTTTTGGACCTAACTCTATACAGTCCTAAAAATGAACTGGTTGGATCTGATTATCATCCTGATACTGCTCGGAGGGGTAGCCTCCGGCTATAAGAATGGTTTTGTGGGAGAAATAGCCTCGTTGGCAGGGCTCATTCTGGGAATCTGGGGGGCCATTAAATTCTCCTGGTGGACGGCCGACCTGCTTGAAGGTTTCGGTTTATCCTTTTCCCTGATGCCGGTGGTGGCCTTCATCATCACCTTCCTGATCATCACTATCCTCATGCAGATTGTGGCGGGCCTGGTTAATAACCTGCTAGAGACACTGGCCATGAACTGGATCAATAAAATCGCGGGTATCGTAGCCGGGATTTTCAAGGCTGCCCTTTTTGTCAGCGTAATCCTGCTGGTGTTTGATGCTATCGATGAGAGGAACCGGATCATTCCCGAAAAAGTGCAGGGGAAATCTTTGCTGTATGAACCGATGTCGGAATTGGTACCCACCCTTCTGCCATTTCTGAAACTTGAGGACCTGCGCAGGGCGGGCAAGGAGGACGATGAGCTGCTTAACCAGTCATGATGCCGGCTCATACCGCTCAAATAGTTATCTTTGCCAAAAAATTTCCGGATGAATTTTGTTGATGAATTACGCTGGCGCGGTCTGATCCATGATATCATGCCCGGCACCGAGGAGATGCTTCAAAAAGGAATGGCTTCGGCTTATATTGGCTTTGACCCCTCCTCAAATTCCCTGCATATCGGGAACCTTGTGGGAATTATGTTATTGAAGCACTTTCAGTTATGCGGGCATAAGCCCTATGCCCTCGTGGGAGGCGCCACCGGCATGATCGGAGATCCCTCGGGTAAGTCTGAAGAACGAAACCTTCTGGATGAGCCTTCACTCCGATATAACCAGGAATGCATCAGGCAGCAGCTCTCGCACTTCCTGGATTTTTCCGGAACCAGGCCCAATTCGGCGGTCATGGTCAATAATTACGACTGGATGAAGGATTTCTCCTTCCTTTCTTTCATCCGTGATATCGGAAAGCATATCACCGTAAACTATATGACGGCAAAGGATTCCGTGAAGAAACGGCTCGATACGGGAATGTCTTTCACAGAATTCAGCTACCAGCTCGTGCAGGGGTATGATTTTCTGCATCTTTATCAGAATCATGGAATTACACTGCAGATGGGCGGTTCCGACCAGTGGGGCAACATTACTACCGGCACTGAGCTGATACGGCGCAAGGCTGGCGGCGAGGCGTTCGCACTCACCAGTCCGCTGATTACCAAGGCCGACGGCGGAAAGTTCGGGAAAACGGAGACGGGAACCGTCTGGCTCGATCCGGAGAGAACCTCACCCTACGCTTTTTACCAGTTCTGGCTGAATGTGGCCGATGCCGATGCCATGAACTATATCAAGATATTTACCTTCCTCTCAAAAGGGGAGATCGAAGAGCTGGTTGCACGTCACAATGAAGCTCCCCATGAACGAGTTTTGCAGAAATCACTGGCAGAAGAGGTTACGCGAATCGTCCATTCCCAGGAAGCCCTTAACGGTGCGATTGAAGCAACCAATATCCTTTTCGGCAAGGGTACCCATGAGTCGCTGGCTGCACTCGATGAGAAAACTTTGCTTGCTGTTTTTGAAGGGGTGCCGATGTTTGAGCTCGACCGGCCGCTGTTAGAAGCCGGAATCCCTGTGATAGAACTGCTCGCCCAGCATACCCAGATTTTCCCGTCAAAGGGTGAGGCGCGCCGGATGCTCCAGGGCGGGGGACTGAGCCTGAATAAGGACAAATTATCTGATCCCGATGAGATCGTTAACCATACCCGGCTGATCAGCGGGAAATTCCTGCTGGTGCAAAAAGGAAAAAAACAGTATTACCTTGTCCGTGTGAATTAAAACCATGACCATGAATCCTTACCTGAACAACAAAACCCTGATGGAGCTGGCACTCAAATGGAAGTACCACCTGGGGGTCATTGCTGTAATTGCCGCAATAATTTCCGTGGTGTTCTCGGCGCCCACTTTTCTGAAGCCTAAATACAAGTCCTTTGCTGTTGTATATCCTGTGAATATCAAAGAGTATTCCGAGGAAAGTTATACGGAGCAAATGCTTGAGATTCTGAATTCGAGCGATATCCGGGATCAGCTGATCCGATCCTTTAAGCTCGATGACCATTATAAGATCTCACCGGTATATAAATATTACAAAACGGCGTTATACGGGAAGTTTGCCGACCATGTTTCATTCAGGAAGACTGAAAATGAAGCGGTTAAAGTGGAAGTACTCGATACCGATCCCAAAACCGCCTGTTTAATGGTCGATTCGCTGATCCGGTTTTATGATCAGAAGGTTCGCTCAATCCATAATCTGAAGTATGATGAGGAACTCTCCATCCGAAGCCGTGAACTTGGACGATTGAAAACAACGACCGACAGCCTGACAAAGAAGCTCGCCATTCTCGGCGCCGAATACGGAGTCATGGAACTCAACGGACAGAGCGAGGGGGTTTCTACTGCCTATGCCCAGGCTGTGGCAGCAGGAAGAAATAATGCAGAAATCGAAAAGCTATTCTGGAATATAGCTGAAAAGGGTCCCGAGTCGAAGAGGTTGCTAATCAGTTTGGAAGGTTACATGACCGAGTTGGCTCTCGCACAAAAGGCCTATAACGATGCCTACCGGGAACGAAACAAGGCGATTACCTATTCCGTGGTGGTAACGCCACCGTTCATTTCCGACAAGAAAGCCTGGCCCAAGCGGTCGGTGATCGTGCTCATGTCGGTGCTGTTTACACTTATCATGGCAATGGTGGTAATCGGTGTTATCGAAAATCGCAACAATACTAAATCCGTTTAACCTGCTTCGCGACAAGCGGGTTCAGACTGTTCTGGTTTACCTGGTAAGCCTGGCTTTTGTATTGGGCAACTCATACCTGATTACCAAGGATAAGTTTGTGCTGGCTGCCCTGCCTGCGGGGATCCTTATGGTATTGATCGCCATTTACCGCTTTCATTGGCTATTCTGGATCGTCCTGTTTTTTGTTCCCCTTTCCATTCCCCTAAAAGAATTCTCCATAGGGCTCGATATTAATATGTTTCTTCCGACCGAGCCTCTGATGGTTGGCATTATGCTGGTTTTCATTTTCAGGCTGGCCCTTGATGGCGGTTATGACCGGGAGGCGCTGCGACATCCGGTAACCCGCATCATTCTTTTGCAGTTAGTCTGGATTGTGATCACCTCGATAACCTCCACTATGCCGCTGGTTTCCTTTAAATTCCTTCTTTCGAGGCTCTGGTTCCTGTCGGTTTTCTATTTTATTGCCATTCAGTTTTTCCGCGACAATCCGATCAATATCCGAAGATATATCTGGACTCTTCTGATCCCGATGGCGGCGATAGTTGTCGTCATCACTATGAAACATATCGGATTGGGGCTGTTCGACCAGAAAGCATCGAATCCAGCAGTGGACCCGTTTTTCAACGACCATACCCTGTACGGGGCCATTATGGCTCTTTTCGTCCCGGTTGCCGCCGGTTACCTGATCCGCTCTCCGTTTAAGACCTGGATGAAGACAGTGGCCCTGGTTGTGCTGGGGCTGCTTCTCACCGGACTGCTTTTCTCCTATGCCCGAGCTGCATGGCTCAGCCTGATCGGGGGAATTGGCGCGATGCTGATCATTGT
Source organism: uncultured Porphyromonadaceae bacterium (assembly GCA_964416825.1). Classification (GTDB taxonomy): domain Bacteria; phylum Bacteroidota; class Bacteroidia; order Bacteroidales; family UBA12481; genus UBA12481. The sequence continues at coordinate 17,558 of CAYQFT010000031.1, read as the reverse complement.
TTTCCGGATATCCGGGAAAGCGGTGCTCCTTGGATTTGTGGTGCTGGTAGTTGCCTTTTTTGCGTTTGGCAGGACGCTGTTGATGCAGATGGAAGGTAACGACCAGGATTCATCCGATAATCTGGCTGAGCATGTGCAGTCGATTTCGAATATCACCACGGATGCCTCCAACCTGGAGCGCCTCAACCGGTGGAGCTGTGCACTCAGGATGTGGGAGAAGAAACCTCTGCTCGGTTTTGGCCCCGGCACCTATATGTTTCAGTACGCACCTTTTCAGAAGGATTCCCAAAAGACCATCATCAGCACCAACGCCGGAGACGGGGGCAATGCCCACTCGGAGTACCTGGGGCCCCTGAGTGAAATGGGGGTTATTGGCGCCCTGCTGATGTTGCTGCTTGTCATCTATTCCATCCTGACCGGAGTGAGGGTTTATCATTCCCAGACCGATCCCGAAATGAAAATGGTTGCCCTGGCTCTCCTTGTGGGCCTGATTACCTATTTCATCCATGGGATACTGAATAATTTTCTCGATACCGACAAGGCCTCGGCGGGGGTGTGGGGATTTTTGGGGATACTCGTGGCGCTGGATCTGAAAAAGGCACAAGGCACAAGGCACGAGGCACAAGGTACAAGGCTCAAGGCACAAGGCTCAAGTAAGGGGAAAGGTTGAAGTAGGAAGGAATAAGGCAGGCTAGGCCCTAGGCCCAGCTAAACTTCTAACTTCTAAACTTCTTCCTTCTTCTTTACTTGAGCCTTGTGCCTTGAGCCTTGTGCCTTATAATAGACGCATATATGCGTCTCTACTCTTTAACTCTCTCTATATAAGAATTATCCGTCGTATTTATCCTGATCTTATCCCCGATATTACAGAACAGCGGAACCATGATGGTAATGCCTGTTTCGATGGTTGCCTGTTTCTGCGATGAGGTGGAGGAGGTATCGCCGCGGACACCGGGTTCGGTGTAGGTGATTTCCATCACTACGGTGGGTACAAGTTCAGCGTATAGTGCGGTTTCGGTATCGGCATGCACAACCATTTCAACGTCTCCGCCCTCTTTCAGCAGTCCCACGTTATTGATCAGATCCCCGTCGATGCTGATCTGCTCGTACGTCTCCTTGTGCATGAAATTATATCCAAGGTCATCTTTGTATAAGAAGTTGTAAGGCCTTCGTTCCACGCGGGTTTCATTGATCTTGTGACCGGAAGTGAAGGTTACTTCGATCACCTTCCCGCTGGTAATGTTTTTCAGTTTGGTTCGCACGAATGCCGGGCCCTTGCCGGGTTTCACATGCTGGAATGAGACAATGGCAAAAAGAACGTCGTTATATTCAATACACATGCCATTTCGGATATCTGCCGTAGTTGCCATAAATGATACTTAAAAATTTGGTGCAAAAATAAGCTAAATCGGCAAATTACCTAATACATAGTGACTAGTGACTGGTTACTGGTTGCTGGTTGCCGGTTACCGGTTAACGGTTGCCGGTTGGGCCAGAACTGTCATCCTGACGAAAGTCAGGATCCCATATAGACACACCCACACTCACACCCACACCCATACCCGCATCGGGGATTCCGGCATACGCCGGAATGACAGTTCTGGCCTAACCGGCAACCGGCAACCGGCAACCGGCAACCGGAAACCTCCTACCACAGCTTATTCTTCGCCACCGTCGCAATAAACTCCTTGAGGTAGTGCGGCTCAAAGTAGGCCGTGTCGAGAAAATCCTTTTTTGCCCAGGCAGCTACGGCCAGTTGAGTCTGGAACGCGGCGGAAAGGGGAAAGGCTCCGCCGAAACGGGCGTTGGGATGGTGAATCATCTCGGCAGCCTTGAGACTGCCGCTGCCGAAAAACCAAACCGGCTGCACTTCCAGCACATCATGCAAGGATTCTTCGGTAAGAATCATTGCCTCAACCGGCGAAATTTCATGAAGATCGGGGTTATAAATTGCCGTGTAAACCTCCATCCGGCGTGCATCCAGCATGGGACAGAGAAACCCTTCGGTTTCCGGGTGATCCGCCAGGAATCCTGCCGCCAGTGCCTGCAGGGTTGGGATGCCGATCAAGGGCTTGCCGGCACCGTATGCCAGGCCTTTGCCAACGGATGTCCCAATGCGGAGACCGGTATAGGATCCGGGGCCCATTCCGAGAGAGATGGCATCCAGACTACTTACCATCAGGTCATTGGTGCTAAGAAGTTCCTCTATGAAAAGGGTAAGCCGGGTGGCATGGGATTTTTCACCGGATGATTCACGTAGTCCAAGCAATACCCCATCGCGGCTTAACGCGACCGAGCATACCGGTGATGCAGTTTCAAGGTGAAGGATCAGGGCCATAAGGAAAGCTACTTTTTCTTTTTAGGGTCGCGGAACAGATCCTCTTTTGCAACCACCTCTATTTTCTCCCCATCCTCAAGCTTTTTAGAAATGGCATTGTAGGGAGCAACCACAACTTGCTCATTCTCTTCCACTCCGCTGAGTATCTCGATATAATTCTTATCCTGGATTCCGGTCCTTACCCTGCGCAGGGAAACCGTCATCTGGTCGACCGAGAAAAGCACTTCCATCAGCTCTTCACGCGGAGCCACAACAGCTTCGCCCTCCTCGTTTCCTGGCCGGGTTGGGTCTTTCATGCGTGAGGTTTTGGTGGAATCTACCCTTGTTGTCACGGCCTGTATCGGAATGGACAGCACGTTATACCGGGTCTCCGAGAGAATTTCAACGGTGGCCGTCATCCCGGGCCTGAATGGGTATTTCCCCATTTTACCTGAAGCAATGAGTTCTGAATACGATTCCGGCAGGATCAGAATCTTTACGTTAAAGCTGGTAACCTGGTCGAGGGAGGTCCCGGTAGTGTTTGCCGAATTGGCAATCTCCGTAACCAGACCCCTGAAGATGGTTCCCAGGTAGGAATCTATCTCGATCGTTGCCGTGTCACCCAGGTTAACCCTGACGATATCATTTTCATTTACCTCTACCTGCACTTCCATGCGGTTGAGGTCGGCTATTCGCATCATTTCGGTTCCGGCCATCTGGCCGGTCCCGACCACCCGCTCCCCGAGCTCAACGCGGCGGCCGTAGATCAGACCGTCGATGGGCGCATAGATGGTTGTTTTACGAAGGTTTTCCTCGGCTTCCTTGAGGGAGGCCTCGGTGCTTTTTACACTGAACGAGGCAGCAGAAACCTGCTGGCGGGCAGCCTCCACCTGGGCAGCGGCCACGTCATACTGGGTTTTGGCGGTCTCGAAATCGGCATCACTCAGGACCCCCTGCTCATGGAGCTGAGTGCTGCGCTTGTAGGAGAGCTCCTGCTGGCGGAACTGGGCCTCCGACTGCGTAAGGGCCGCCCTGGCATTGGCCAGGTTGGCCTTGGCCGAATTAAGGGAGGCGTTAACCCGGTCGCGGCTCGATGCATAAAAATCAGGCTTGATCCTGGCAAGCAGGTCGCCTTTTCTTACGGAATCACCTTCACGTATAGCCATTTCGACGATTTCACCTGAGACATCCGGGCTGATCTTGACTTCAGTCTCGGGCTGGATGCGTCCGTTGGCGGTAATGGTTTCGACGATCGTACGCTTCTGAACAGTTTCAACGGCTACCTTGGTGAGCGGGCCGGTACCAAACCATCCGGCTTTCTTTCCGATGATGGCAACCACGATGAATAGGCCAGCAAACAGAAGCAGATAAACTCTAATTTTATTCTTTTTCATTTGGGATTCTATTTCAGATCGATTGGAATTCCACGATAGAAATCCAGGATCCGTGTACTAAAGATATAATTGTACTTGGCCTGCAGCAATTCCGACCGGGCCCGTGTCAGGTTGTTTTTGGCAACATTGTATTCAAGGGAAGTGAGCATCCCCAGATTATGCTTCTGGTCGGCATACCGGAAGGCCTCTTCCAGCGCCTGCACCGATTTTTCTGTTGCCTTGAATCGGTTCAGCGAGGCATTGGCATCGGCGAAGGCTTGTTGAATTTCTTTTAATAGTTGGTTTTGAGCCAGTTCCAGATTGTATTTTCCATTGGCAACCGTTAGCCTGGCATTGCGGATACCGGTTTGCGTACTCCAGCCATTGAACAGTGGAATGTTGAGATTAAACCCCAGGCTCGTTTGGCTCGTAAAATCGAGCTGGTCACGCAGAGCCATAGTCTCGCCGGTCATGAAGTCCTTGAGCCGGTCGGAATAACCGGTTCCGTAGGAGGTGCTCATGGAGAGTGAAGGGCTCATCCGGCCGCGTGCAATCTGCAGATCTTTTTGCAGTGATTCGAGGCCCAGTTCGGCACTTCGGATCTGAGGCAAAGTATTCAGGGCCGACTGGTAGACGCCGTCGATGGTTCCCAGGTTATCCAGCACTTTAACAGCTTCAAAAGTTGGCCTCTGGATCCTGAAATTCTCGGGATTCTTGAGATCAAGCAGCTGTGCCAGATCAAGATAAGAGAGATCAAGCTGGTTTTTCGCGTTCACCTCATTCAACTCCTCAGAAGCCAGCTGCGCCTGGATCTCAAGCAGGTCGCCCTTTGGGAGGGACCCTGCTTCAACCAGCTTACGGGTACGGTCAACCTGCTGGCGGGTGATCTCGTACTGCTGAACCGCAATTTCGTGGAGCTCCTCGTTGAAGAGAACCTGCAGGAACATACGTGCGATACCCAGCGCGAGATCATTTTTAGCCTTTTCGAGGTCTGTGAGATTCTTCGCCAGATCCAGCTTGTTCCGCTCGATCGTGCGAAAATTCTGCAGCCCCCGGAACAGGTCGAGATCTGAACCGGTATAAAAATTGGCGCCTTTAGAGTTTTCAGTGGTAAACTGATACGTGAGGGGGTCAACCGACCGGCCGAACCGGAAGGATTGCGAAACTCCGGAATTCAGCGTGGGCAGAAGCCCGATTTTTGACTGCAGGAGAGCATTCTTTGAAGCATCAACGCTTAAGGCTTGTTGCTTCAGACTGATGTTGTTATCCTGCGCATATGTGATGCACCGGATCAGTGTCCAGGGCTCCTCCTGGGCCACAGAACGCGGAAAAACCAGCATGCACGCAGCCGCGAGGATCAGTGGAAATTTACTCATAACGGTGAGATTAGGGGACAAAGATAGTAAAAGGCTCGCTAACGCTCGCTAATTGGCTCGGCTGACGCCTCGCTAAATGGCCTCCCTGCGGTCGGCTAATTGGCGCTTCGCGCTAATTGGGCCAAAGCCTAATTAGTGAGCGCAGCGAACCAATTAGCGACCGTAGGGAGCCAATTAGCCGAGCGTCAGCGAGGTCATTTAGCGAGGCGTCAGCCGAGCCAATTTGCGAGCGCAGCGAGGTCAATTTCCTACCTGAGCGTTGCCTGAAACAACGCAAATATCCTCCTGTACTCATCCGTCCATGCATCCGGATCGGTGAAACTATGGCGTTCGAGGGGATAAATCGCGAGGGACCAGTTCTCTTTTCCGAGATCGATAAGACGCTGGTTCAGGCGAACAATGTCCTGAAAATGAACGTTATCGTCCATTACTCCGTGACACATCAGGAGATGTCCCTTAAGACCTTCGGCAAAATTTATCGGTGAGCTGCGGGCATAGGCCAGGCTGTCTTCCATCGGAGTATTGAGGATATTGGCGGTATAGCCGTGGTTGTAATGGGCCCAGTCGGTCACCGAACGTAGTCCGGCCCCGGCAGCAAACACATCGGGAGCGTTAAACATAGCCATCAGGGTAATAAAGCCGCCGTAGGAGCCGCCGTAAATCCCGATTTTTTTCGCATCCACCCCGCAGTTTGATACCAGGTACTTCGCTCCGTCCACATGATCACTAAGATCCTTGCCTCCCATGTGGCGGTAAATGCCTGTTCGCCAATCGCGGCCGTAGCCCGAACTGCCCCGGTAATCCAGGTCAAGGACTGTATATCCGTTGTCAACCAGCATGTTATGGAACATGTACTCGTGGAAATAGGTCGACCACCATTTATGGGCATTCTGCAGGTAGCCGGCACCGTGCACGAAGATCACCGCTGCCTTGTTCGACTGGCCGGCGGCCGGCTTGTAGAGGCGTGCGTAAACATCCTTGCCGTCGGATGCCTTAAACGTGATGTACTCGGGCATGCGCCAGTTATATGCCCTGTATGCCTTGCTTCTCGAATCGGTCAGCTGGACGGCCGGAGCCCCTGCCATGTTTTTCTGCAGGTACACCTCGGGCATATGGTTGGCGGTGGAGAATTCAATGGCCAGCCATTTTTCATCCGGCGACAGGGTCACTTCGTTTCCGCCGGTAAGACCGGTGATCTGCTCCCTCGGCCCGCCTTCAACCGGCATCCGGTAGAAATGGTGCTCGCCCGGATGAACCTCATTGGAACTGAAGAACCAGAATTTTTTATTTTCTGATAAACGCGGACTGTAAACCTCAAAATTTCCGCTGGTGAGCTGCTTTTTCTCGCCTGTCTCCACATTGACCCACCAGAGATGGGAATACCCCGATGCTTCCGACTGATACCAAAGCCGCTTCCCATCGGGCATCCAGCCTGTGCGGCCGGTGCCGGGGCCTCCGGTCCAGGCTTCGTCGCGCTGCCGGTCGAGCAGCCGCACGGTTCCGTCAGAAGGGTTCAAGGCCAGAATCCAGAAATCCTTATTGTCGGCAGAACTTACCGTAACCACGGCAAAGCGCCCGTCGGGCGACCAGTCGGGAGTCCCAACCGACACGTCACGCACTTCCGGCTTGCGGTCCTTGAATTTGACCGGGTAATCTTTTACATAATCGGGCATATCGGTGATTCCGGGGATTTCCGGAATCCGGAGCTCATACAGGGAATCTTTTGCGAGGTCAATGATTCCCAGACCGGAACGGTATGGATCATCACCCACCTTGGAGCGCGTGGTCTGGGTCTCTGTGTAGCCCGACCGGGTTACATAAGTCGGCATGATGGTGCCCTTGTAAGTTCCAGCCGGATAGTTTTTTGAGAAAGTCACATACTTCTCGTCAGGCGTAAGCTCCATGCCGGATACCGTGAATCCTTCCGGATAAACCGGCTCAGGACCGCCGGCCCTGCCCATGCCGGGAGGCCGCATGCCCTGCCTGAAATCACCCATCCTGCCTCCCATGCCACGGCCGCCGCCGCCGGCAACCTTGGGGAAAAGCCGAACCTGATCCTGCATCAGCGCCTGATCGCGCTGAGTAAGTTTTTCGGCTGGCTGGTTAGCCCGGGCCGGCGCTTCGGGTTTCTTTTCCTGGAAGTTGGTCAGCTGCCTGAACATCCCCAAAGCCGGGTCGAGCAGATAGAGGTTATTTTCAATATTGAGCACCAGCTTTTTACCTGAATGGGTGAAATCAACCGACGAGATGGGCTTTGCCATGCTCAATATCAGGGAGGTATCCTTTTTCTTGCTGTTAATCAGATAATAATCCCCGTCGCGGTTCAGGATTTCCAGGCTCTTGTCGGCATTCAGCTGCTTAACCACGGGCCGGAAGCCACCCAGTACGCTCCGGGGAGCCTTGCCCAGAACCGGGTTGGCCGGATCCACGCGATACACCGAATCCATCGGCTTGCCGTCGGGGCTCCAGTTGAAATAGAGATACTTGCTGTCGGGCGACCACTGGATCTGTGAGGGCGACTGGCCGATGAAGTTATTGGCCATGATATCCTTGATGGTGAGGGGAGAGCGGTTCTCAACCTGTGCAACGGCCGGCCGCATTCCGGCTGCAATCATCAGAATTAAAAGAAAATACCGGGTTTTCATTTTGAGGAATAGTTTATGACCGAAAGTACTAAAATGCACGGCTCTGCCGCCCTGTTAACATTTTTTAACGGTGGCGCTGCTGTTAAAATGCTAACGGTGGCATCAATAATGCCGAACTTGCAGGCTCAATGAACCTCACGGCAGCACGCGTTTTTGCGAGTTTTCTTCCGCTTATCCTGATATCCTTTTTTCAGGTTGAGCCGGCATGTTCCCAAATTCGTATCAATGAGTTTGTTGCATCGAACAACCGGACCTATATCGATCCTGAGCGTGGAGTGTTTTCCGACTGGATAGAGCTGTTGAACTACAGTTCAGAACCGCAGTCGCTGGTCGGTTTCTGGCTCTCTGATAACCCTGATAAACCGGCCAAGTGGTATCTGCCTGACAATGTGACTATTCCGCCGGGCGGGTTTATCCTGATCATGGCTGACAAGCAGAATGCGGGCTTGCATGCTTCTTTCGGCCTGAGCCGTGCCGGCGAGTCGGTGATTCTGGGCGACCGGTTTGGAACGATTCTGGACCGGGTGGATTTCGGCACCCAGAAGCCTGACATCTCATACGGCCGAAGCCTGACCAAACCGGATACGTGGGTCTATTTTGGCGAACCAACGCCGGGTACCGCCAATACATCCAAGGGTGTTGCCCATCCGGTGGTTGCACCGGCCGTGGTGTTCAGCCAGCCTCCCGGACTCTATTTTACCAGCGCTCAATTGTCGCTTGCGGTTCCCGACCAAAGGCAGGGCGATGTGATCCGTTATACCCTCGACGGATCGGATCCCGGTTCCGGCTCCCCGGTTTATGAGAGTATGCTTTTCCTCGATAAGACCACACCCGTGAGGGCCCGGCTCTACCGCACCGGTCAGATCCCCGGACCGATCGTGACGGGCACCTATTTTGTCAATGAGTACCTTAGACTGCCCGTTTTTTCCGTCTCCATCGATCCGGAGTGGCTCTATAACGATCAATACGGAATCTATGTCGATGGCACCGGTTTCACGGGAACGCGCGAAACCCGGAACAGCTGCCGGGAAGACTGGGAACGGCCGATTCATGTTGAGTATTTCAGTGAGGCCGGGGAGCGGATCATCAATGAGCTGGCGGGAATTCAGGTCAAGGGCCGGATGAATTGCGAGTTTCCCAAAAAGCCGTTCGGAATTTTCTTTCGCGGCCGCTACGGCAACTCATCTGTCAATGCGAAACTTTTTGAAGATAAGAATGTTACGCAATTCTCCAGTTTTTACCTCCGCCCCGGTGGCGCCGACGGAATGGGCGACTGCTACAACGGCACGATGTTTCGCGATGAGCTGCTGAGCACTATCCTGATCGGCGAGATGGACATCGATTATCTGGCCTATCAGCCTACCATATTATTTGTAAACGGCGAATACTGGGGGATACACAATCTGCGTGAAAGGAACAAGACCGACTATCTGGCAGGCAACTACGGAGTGGATCCGGACAAGGTGGATATCATGGAGAACTTGTCCAACGGAGGTGCCGTTGCCGGCGACGATGTTCAGTACCAGAAGATGCTGGCCTTTGTCCGCACGGCCGACCTGAACAATCCGGCAAACTGGGAGCAGGTGCTGGGAATGGTCGATATCGATGAGTTCATCAATTACCAGATTGCCGAGATGTTTGTGAACAATGAGGATTGGGCCTCGAACAATGTTCTTGCCTGGAGGCCCCGCACAACAGACGGAAAGTGGCGCTGGGTGTTCTTTGATGTGGAGGGCGGCTTCGGACTGTACGATGCGGATGATTATTACCACAGCATGCTGAACTTCACAGAGGACAAGCTGCTGTATCACAGGCAGCTGTATGGCTCCCTGATGAAATGCACCGGGTTCCGCACCGAGTTTCTTCAGCGGCTCTCCACGTATCTGTCCACCACGTTCGATCCTGCCCGCGTAATCGGGATCATCGACCGGATGAAAGCGGTGATTGAGCCGGAGATGCCGCGTGACATCAAGCGCTGGAAAGGTTCCGTCACCAGCGGCGGGGCGGGCTGCACCACCCTGGCCTCCATGCAGCAGTGGGAGACACATGTTGAGATCATGCGGGAATTCGCGCGGCAGCGGCCGGCGGTGGTGCGCGACCAGTTCCTCAGGAAATATCAGCTGCCCGGCACTTTCAGGATGCAGATCGAGGCACACCATGGATCAGTTTTTGTCAACGGCGCAAATGCGTCAACCGGCGGGATCTGGTACAAGGGGCTGCCGGTACGCCTTGAAGCGCGCCCAGCGATTGGATACCGCTTTGTGGGTTGGGAGGGCATCACCGGGGGGGCACAGACATCGGAACTTTTTGACCGCGACACGGTCATCCGCGCAAAATTCATGCCCTCCGGAGCGTCAGTCCTGCCCGACACCATCAGCGGAATGGTAGTGCTGTATGCGGCCGGTTCGCCTTATCTGGCCACAGGGGACATACTCGTTCCGTCCGGTTCCAAACTGAGAATACAGCCGGGAGTAGAGATCCGCATGCCTGCAAAAGCCAGCATTTATGTGTACGGCTCCATCCAGATCGGAGGAGACGATTCCCTTAAAGTCACCCTCCGCAACCTCGAAAAGAACAACTGGGGCGCCCTGGTCATCGATCACGGCGAGCCCGGCTCCTGTATTGATAACCTGATACTGATCAATGGCTCTGTCGGTTCCCGCGACCCCGTACTTTTTGACGCCAACCTGAGCATTAACCGCACGTTTGTCCCCGTGAACCGGCTCTCTGTTGAAGTGGGATCAGGAAACCCGGTGGGATTCACAGGCTGCCGGGTGAGCCTCAGCGATGCTACCCTGCACAGCGAATCAACCTGTAACCTGATCCACGTAACCTCATCCGATACTGTACTCATCGAGGGCTGCACCCTCAGGGGAGGGGCTTCGGTGGATACCGATGGCATCGATCTCGACAGGGTTACAAATGCCGTACTGCGAAACAACCGGTTCTCAGGTTTTTCAGGAATCAACTGCGATGGCGTGGATGTCGGCGGATCCACCGGGGTTTATCTGGATAAAAATTCTTTTGAAAATATTGCCGACAAGGCGGTGTCCATCGGTGCGGGCTCGAAAGTGACAATGACCCGCAACCTGCTGCTGAACTGCAGCACCGGTGCAGGCATCAAGGACCTGGGATCCGAGCTCACATCGGACCGGAATACTTTTTACAACAATCTCACGGCCATTCATTGCTACGAGAAGGATCCCGGCAGGGGAGGCGGAACCGCAACCGTGATCAACACCCTTTTTGCCGGGTCTGCTCAGACTGCGGTGAAGGCGGATGCCTGGTCAAAAGTAACGGTAACCTACTCCTTCGACGAACAGGGGCTTCTTGCCGGGATGGGAAACAGAACCGGAGATCCCGGACTCGTGTCCGCTGAATCCGGACAGTTCAGGCTGCAGCCGGGGTCACCCTGCATCAATGCGGGAGATCCGGAAACCGGGCCTGATCCTGACGGCACCGTGGCCGACATGGGTTGCTTCTATAGCGACCGGGGGCTCTATTCCGGTCTGAGCATCAATGAAGTGATGCCCGAGGGTTCGCGTCCCTGGCTGGAACTGTACAACCACGGTCCTCAGTCGGCCGACCTGCAAAAAGTGCTGTTCTTACCCTCTTCCGGTCTACATCAGCCGGTCAGTCTGCAGCAGCTGCTTCCAGGGGCGGGGACGTTGTCACCAGGGAGTTTTATCCTGATAAACGACCCAGGCCGGCTGCTTTTTACCACTGGCACAACATCGGTTACTGCCGGCCAGTTCCTGTCGGGCGAATACCACCCCCTCAGCGAACTGGGCATCGAAGGAATTCAGCAGGGATACAGCTACGGCCGCTACCCCGATGGCAGCGGGTACCTGCGGCATTTCTCCACCCCTACACCCGGAGCCCCGAACCGGGAGGGCGAGCCGCGGCTCACCGGAATCTACATCAACGAATTCCTGGCACTGAATGAGGACGGGATTGAGAATGAAATGGATCATCATGAGGATTGGATCGAACTGTATAATTCCAACGACCTGCCGGTTGATGTAGGCGGACTCTGGCTGACCGATCAGCTCGGGTATCCTGCCCTGTCGCGAATCCCATCAGGCATGCCCGAAATAACCACCATACCCGCCGGAGGATTCAAGCTTTTCTGGGCCGATGAGCAGATCACCCTCGGGCCCGATCACCTGAACTTCAAGCTGAACGGGGCAGGAGAAGAGATCGGCCTGTTCCAGATCGTTTTCCCCGATACAATACTGCTCGATTTTATCCGCTTCGGGGAGCAAAACACCAACATCAGCTTCGGGAGGATCCCCGATGGATCCGCTTCCTGGAAATTCCTCAAGGACCGGACACCGGGTGGATCCAACCTTCTCGTCGGCACGAACCCGGTAACCCGTGAAATCGCTTTCCGCGTGTATCCGGTTCCAGCCGACGAATGGCTCACCGTTGAACTGGTCAACCTCACCCAAGGGGAGGGCCGGATTCAGCTGATCGCCATCAACGGCCAGGTTCGCGAGGAGCGGCACGTACCGCCCGGAGCCTCACGCCAGCATCGGTTCAACGTGGCCGCGTATCCCCCAGGCCTCTATCTGGTCCGGTATTCCACCAGCGAAAAATCCTTTTCGGCCCGGATCGTGATAAACTGATATCCGCCATTTCGCCGGAGAATTTTTTTTCCGATCTTTTGCCCGATTCTTGGAAAAATCCTGCCTAAAGTGTATGTTTAACACTTAAACATCTTGAGATGAGCCAATTTTATCCCCAAGAGGACCGGCAGCTTCTGGCTGTTGACTGTGTGATATTCGGTTTTGATAATCAAGATCTTAAGCTCCTGTTAATCCGGCGCAACATGGAGCCGGGGTTGGGAATGAACTCGCTGATGGGCGGGTTCCCCCGTCACGATGAGAGCCTGGATGACGCAGCTGTTCGTGTTCTGAAGCAGCTCACCGGACTGGAGGATGTGTATCTGGAGCAGCTCTATGCCTATGGGGACGTGGAGCGCGACCCGGGCGAGCGGGTGGTATCGGTAGCCTACTATGCCCTCATCCGGATTGAGGATTATGACAAACACCTGGTTAAAGAGCACGATGCACACTGGAGGCCGATCAGCAATATTCCGGAGCTGGTTTTTGACCATGGAACCATGGTCGACAAAGCCCTGCGCCGTCTGCGCCGTAGGGCACGGATCCAGCCCATCGGTTTCGAGCTGCTTCCCGAAACCTTCACCCTGCCCCAGCTGCAGGCCCTTTACGAGGCCATCTATCAGAAAGAACTCGATAAACGAAACTTCCGCAAAAAGATACTCTCCATGAAACTGCTCGATAAACTCGAAGAAAAAGACAAAACAAGCTCCAAAAAAGGAGCCTGGCTCTACCGGTTCAACCCGGAAAAATACCAGGATGCACTGGCGAATGGGTTTTATTTTAGTGTGGATGTGTGACGCAAAGGTTTAGAAGGTTTAGAAGGTTGAGAAGGTTTAGAGAGCCGGGCTCAACCTTCTCAACCTCCTCAACCTTCTCAACCTTCTAAACCTCCTCAACCTTCTAAACATTCTCAACCTTCTCAACCATGAACTCCCCAACTGCCTCCCTCCGCGCCTCCGTCCTCCACGCCAACCTCGCCCTCGTCCAATCGGGCCTGGTGAAACTCACGTGGGGCAATGCTTCGGGTATCGACCGTGAACGGGGCCTGGTGGTGATCAAGCCGAGCGGGGTGGATTATTCCGATATGAAGCCCGAGGACATGACGGTGGTGGATCTCGATGGCAACATTGTGGAGGGAAAACTGAAGCCCTCTTCGGATACGCCCACGCATCTGCTTCTGTATAAGTCTTTTCCTGATATCGGGGGCATCGTGCACACCCATTCCGAATGGGCCACCTCGTGGGCGCAGGCCTGCCGCGAGATCCCATGCCTGGGTACCACCCATGCCGATCATTTTTTCGGACCGGTCCCCTGCACGCGTCTCTTAACCCCGGCTGAGATTGCCGGCGAGTATGAGCTGGCCACCGGCCTGGTGATCCGGGAGGCCTTCACCCTTCTGAACCCCAAAGAGGTTCCCGGCGTCCTCGTGGCCGAGCACGGTCCGTTCGCCTGGGGAGCCACGGTTGCCGAGGCCGTGAAACACGCCATCATCCTCGAAGAGGTGGCCAAGATGGCCTTCCGCACCGTCCTCCTGGGAAAAGAACACCCCGTGCAGCGTGCGCTGCTGGAAAAACATTACGGAAGGAAACATGGACCGGGGGCGTATTATGGACAAAAATAAGGCAGAAAGCAGAGGGCAGAAGGCAGAAATTAGTAAAAAGAAAGAAGGCCTAAGGAACAGGCCCTTCATACTTTTTCTTAAGTCTTTTTACTAATTTCTGCCTTCTGCCCTCTGCCCTCTGCCTTCTCTTAGTGATGCCATACCCGTACCCGTAAGGGCGCCCGGTGGGCGCCCGTGATGACATAACAACCAATTAACCAATAATAAATGAAATCATCAACTCTTCTCACACTCTCCGCCACAGGACTCATCCTGCTGGCTACCAGCTGCAAGGAAACCAAAACTGCTGGCAAGTCGGGCGACTACGCCGTGACCCCGGTGGCGTTTAACCAGGTGAAGCTCGACGACAGCTTCTGGGCGCCCCGCGTGAAACTGAATGCCGAACTCACCATTCCATACGCTTTCAAGCAGAGCGAGGAGACCGGCAGGATCAAAAATTTTGATATCGCTGCCGGGGTGGAGCAGGGATCCTTCTGCTCCATCTATCCGTTCGATGATTCCGATGTTTACAAGATCATCGAGGGAGCTGCCTATTCCCTCCAAACGGTTCCGGACCCGAAGCTGGATGCCTATCTCGACGACCTGATCGCCCGGATCGGCAAGGCCCAGGAGCCCGATGGCTACCTGTACACCAACCGGACCATCATGGGCGACAGCGCCCATCCCTGGGCCGGCAAGACCCGGTGGGAACTGGAAAGCCACGATAGCCACGAACTCTATAATCTCGGCCACTTCTTTGAAGCTGCCGTGGCTCATTATCAGGCTACAGGAAAAAAATCGATGCTCGACATAGCCACCAAGGCAGCCGACCTGATCGTGAAAGATTTCGGATACGGCAAGTGCGAACACTATCCCGGGCACCAGGAGGTGGAGATCGGACTGGTTAAGCTCTACCGGGCCACCGGCAAGAAAGAGTATCTCGACCTGGCCAAGTTTTTCCTCGATGTACGCGGTCCGGGCGGTCAGGTTTACAACCAGGCCCACCTGAAACCGGTTGACCAGACCGATGCCGACGGGCACGCCGTGCGGGCCAATTACATGTTTACCGCCATGGCCGATATCGCTGCCATAACGGGCGATACTGCCTACCTGAGAGCCATCGACAACCTGTGGAATAATGTCGTAGGCAAGAAGCTTTACATTACAGGAGGAGTCGGTGCAACCGGTGCCGGTGAGGCATACGGAGTGGATTACCAGCTGCCTAACATGAGCGCTTATTGCGAAACCTGCGCGGCCATCGCCAGCGTTTTCTGGAATTACCGGATGTTCCTGCTTCATCAGGACGCCAAATACCTGGATATCGTCGAACGTACATTATATAATGGAGTGCTCAGCGGCCTGGGCCTCTCGGGCGACCGCTTCTTCTATCCGAACCCGCTCAAGTCGCGCGGCCAGCATGAACGAAGCGCCTGGTTTGGCTGCGCCTGCTGCCCCAGCAACCTATGCCGTTTTATCCCGTCGGTTCCCGGCTACATCTATGCCGTTATGGACAACAATCTGTATGTCAATCTTTTCGTGCAAAGTGAAACCACGGTCGACCTCGGCTCCAGCAAGGTTTCAATCGCCCAGAAATCGGGCTATCCCTATGAGGGCGGCGTAACGATCACCGTAAATCCGGAAAAAAAGGGCAAGTTCAACCTCATGGTCCGCATTCCCGGCTGGAGCGGCACCGATGTGGTCCCGAGCGACCTGTACAATTTTAAGGATCCTGAGAAATCACCCGTCACGATCTCGGTCAATGGCAAGCCGGTAAGCTATAAATCGGAAAAAGGCTTTGCAGTGCTGGGCCGTACCTGGAAATCCGGGGACAAGGTAGAAATCACGCTCCCGATGGACATCCGCCGGATCAGGGCCAACGAAAAAGTTGAGGCCGATCTCGGACAGGTTGCCCTGCAGCGCGGGCCGCTGCTCTATTGCCTCGAGTGGGCCGATCAGTCGGAACAGAAAGCGCTCCACCTGATGCTCGCCGAGGAGCCCGGATTTGGGTATGAATTCAAGCCCGATCTGCTCAACGGCGTTGGGGTGGTTACCGCTAACGGGTACTCCCTTAAAAATCAGCTTGATGGAACCGTCCAGAAAGATGCGGTTACCCTCAAGGCCATTCCTTATTATGCCTGGGCCAACCGGGGACGCGGTGAGATGACCGTGTGGATTCCGGAGGTTCTGTCGGCCGCCACGCCGCTGCCCGCACCCACCATCGCCTCAATGGCAAAGGTGACGGTATCATCGGAGTGCAAGGGCGCACCGGAAACGGTGAACGACCAGCAGTGCCCGGCCAAATCGAGCAGTGCCGAATTCGGGCACATCCATTGGTGGCCGAAGAAGGCGACCAACGAATGGGTCCAGTATGACTTCGCCAAAGCTGAAACGGTTTCCGTTATCGATGTGTTCTGGTTCGATGATGAAGACCTGAACGCCGGCTGCCGTGTACCAAAATCCTGGAAGCTGATGTACAAAAAAGGCAACGGATGGGCAGCGGTCAGGGCTAAAGGCACCTATGATACCGCGAAAGACCAGTACAACCGCCTGGAGTTTGAACCGGTTACCACCACGGCTCTGCGTCTCGAGATCCGCCAGCCGGATGATTTCTCGACCGGGGTGCAGGAGTGGATCGTAAAATAGAACCATGAAACAGCTATCCGTTTTACTGGCGCTTATCCTGATTCTGCTCACCGGAACTTCGGCCCGGGAGAAGAGCTTCTTCTTCCTGGTGGTCTCGGATTCGCATTACGGCAAAGCCGACCGGCAAAAGAACAGGGAGACGGTGGAGCGGATGAATGGGATGGAAGGCACGGATCTGCCGGGCTGGCTAACGGGAAAGGCAGGGAAACCCCTCGGGGTGATTCACTGCGGCGACATCCTGGACGGTCCGGCAGATAGCGCCTACATGCAGTTTGAAGAAGATTACGGACTCACCGGGGAGCGCCTTCTGAAGCTTCCGGTGTACGAGACTTTCGGGAACCACGACGGCGGACTGAACCAGGTGGTGAGGCAGGGAAGCATCCGGAGAAATCCCCTCCGACCCGGTCTGGCGATGGTCTCGGAAAACGGCCTGCACTATTCCTGGGACTGGCAGGGGGTTCATTTCGTGAACCTGGGCGCCTATCCGGGCAATGAGTGGATCGACAGCTGCGGCTGGTGCCACTATTTCAAGGATCCGTTCCGCGAGCCCTTGTTCAGCCGCGATTTCCTGAAGAAAGACCTGGCAAGGAACGTCGGAACCAGCGGCCGCCCGGTAGTGCTGGTGCAGCATTACGGATGGGATGATTTCAGCAAGCTCTGGTGGACCCTGCCCGAAAAAGATTCGCTGGCAGCGGCGGTTAAACCCTACAACGTGATCGGGATCTTCCACGGCCACTCCCATGCCCTCGAACATTGGGTCTGGAACGGCATACCCATCTGGTCGGCCGGTTCCACCGTGAAAGGCGAGGAGCCGGGGAATATTTTGGTGGTTAAGTACCGTCGCGGGAAATTGCGGGTTTGGGCGCGGTGACGTGCCCGTGCCCGTGCCCGTAGGGGCGCCCGGTGGGCGCCCGTGTTGCCTTCGTACCGTGGCCACACGGGCGCCCACCGGGCGCGCCAACGGGGACGTGGTGAGGTT
>CAYQFT010000030.1:0-28345 GCA_964416825.1 uncultured Porphyromonadaceae bacterium | reverse complement strand
GATAACTTTCAGTTTTTTCTTTTCGTTGTTCACCTCTTCAATCACTCCGGAAAAACTGTTAAAAGGTCCATCGACCACCTTAACGGCTTCCCCAACGAAGAATGGAACGCTGATTTCTTCATCTGTTTCGGAAAGCTCATCAACTTTCCCAAGTATCCGATTAACTTCTGATTGACGCATTGGGACGGGTTCGCCGCCACGCTCCGCGCCAAGGAAGCCAATCACATTAGGCACATTTTTTAGGATGTGCGTTATTTCTCCAACAAGGGCGGCCTCAATAAGCACGTAACCTGGGAGATAGCTTCGTTCTTTTGAAACTTTCTTTCCGTTTTTGATCTGATAGATCTTTTCGGTCGGAATCAGAACTTGTGCAATATAGTCCTGAAGGTTAAGATGCGAGATTTCACTCTCGATATACTCTTTAACCTTTTTTTCTTTACCGCCGATGGCGCGCAGGACATACCACTTCAATTCGTTCTGGCTCATTATCTCCCTGTATTAAAAAAAGAGGCCGTAAATTAACTTCATCAGGTTTCTGAATGAGGCATCCATGATCAATACCACGAGGGCGATAATTAATGAGGTTACCAACACTACGATTGCTGAACTCTGCAGTTCGATCCAGGTTGGCCACGACACTTTATGGACCAATTCGTCGTACGCTTCTTTAAGATAGGTCTTGACTTTCATTGCTTAAGCACTAAGCACGGATGGAGAGAATCGAACTCCCAACCTGCGGTTTTGGAGACCGCCGCTCTGCCAATTGAGCTACATCCGTAAGAGAAAGATGATCCGGTTACAATAACCGGATCATCCTACCCATATAAGTAAAAAAACTACTTTACAATTTCAACCACCTGACCGGCACCCACAGTACGTCCACCTTCGCGAATTGCGAAACGCAGACCACGGTCGATGGCGACAGGAGTAACAAGATGAACAGTAATGGTCAGGTTGTCACCTGGCATTACCATCTCTGTTCCTTCCGGCAACATGATTTCACCCGTAACATCAAGGGTTCTGATATAGAACTGGGGGCGATATTTGTTGTGGAATGGGGTGTGGCGTCCGCCTTCTTCTTTCTTCAAGATATAGACTTCGGCTTTAAAAACGGTATGTGGAGTGATCGAGCCGGGCTTTGCGATAACCTGGCCACGACGGATCTCTTCTTTATCGACACCACGCAGAAGCAGACCAACGTTATCACCGGCTTCACCGCGGTCGAGAATCTTGCGGAACATTTCAACTCCAGTAACAACTGACTTGCGACCTTCGCCCAAACCAATAATCTGGACTTCGTCACCTGTATTGATAACACCAGTTTCAATCCTACCTGTAGCAACTGTGCCACGGCCAGTAATGGAGAAAACGTCTTCAACCGGCATCAGGAAAGGCTTATCAATTTCACGGGGAGGCAGTGGAATGTATGAATCTACTGCATCCATGAGTTCGTAAACTTTTTCAACCCACTTGGCCTCTTCATGCATTGCACCAAGTGCAGAGCCAAGAATAACCGGAGTGTTTTCACCGTCGAATTTGTAGAAAGTAAGCAGGTCACGGATCTCCATTTCAACCAGTTCGAGAAGTTCCGGATCGTCCACTGCATCGCATTTGTTAATGAAAACAACGATACGTGGAACGTTTACCTGGCGAGCAAGGAGGATATGCTCACGAGTCTGCGGCATCGGTCCGTCAGTACCTGCAACAACCAGAATGGCACCGTCCATCTGAGCAGCACCTGTAACCATGTTCTTTACATAGTCAGCATGCCCGGGGCAGTCAACGTGTGCATAATGCCTGCTTTCAGTCTGATACTCCACATGAGCTGTGTTGATCGTAATACCTCTCTCCTTTTCTTCAGGAGCGTTATCGATCGAATCAAAACTTTTCACATCAGCAAGACCCTTTTTATTCAAAGCCATCGTGATGGCCGATGTCAAAGTAGTCTTACCATGGTCAACGTGGCCGATCGTACCGATATTGACGTGAGGTTTGTTCCTGTTAAATTTTTCCTTAGCCATGGCTACTTCTTTTTATTGTCCGATTACTTTTGTTATGATACACTTAAATTCTGAGCCAACGACGGGAATTGAACCCGTGACCTCATCCTTACCAAGGATGCGCTCTACCACCTGAGCTACGTCGGCTGGAATGCTTGAGCGGGAAACGAGATTCGAACCCGCGACCCTTAGCTTGGAAGGCTAATGCTCTACCGCTGAGCTATTCCCGCCTATTGTGGGGAGAGGAGGATTCGAACCTCCGAAGTCGTACGACAGCAGATTTACAGTCTGCCCCAGTTGGCCACTTTGGTATCTCCCCGCAATTTCTTGACTAAATCCGAGCCAATGGAGGGATTCGAACCCCCGACCAGCTGATTACAAATCAGCTGCTCTGACCTACTGAGCTACATTGGCAAAATTCAGTCTTTATCAGCAAACAAATAAAGAACTCACCCAATTCAAATTTTGGGTCTGCAAATGTAGTACATAGAAATCAGACATCAAAACATTTATCTGAGATTTTTCCTAACGGCTGCTTTTTTTGCCTTTAAGTTTAGTGAGTTGTCGGCGGAGCGCATCAACAGTCTGATCCGTAGCCTCTTCAAAACTTTTGCACTGTTTCTTGGCAAAAAGGTCATTCCCGGAAATATTGAGCCGGATCTCTGTCAATTTATTCTCAGTGTTTTGGTTGTTATCCAGACGAAGGAATACTTCAGCACCCAGGATCTTTTCGTCAATCTGAACCAGTTTCTTTACTTTTTCATCGATGAAATCCAGCAGTTTGGCATCTGCGTCGAAATGAACGGAATGGATCTGAATGTTCATAATGTGTCCTCCAAAGTTAGTATATATATATTATCATGCTCGTGGATGAGCCTTTTCGTAAACTTTTTTGAGTTTTTCAAACCCTGTGTGTGTGTATACCTGGGTAGCACTCAAGCTTGCATGGCCGAGCAGTTCCTTAATAGCATTAAGCTCGGCACCGTTATTCAGAAGGTGGGTGGCATAGGTATGGCGAAGAACGTGAGGACTCTTCCGGCCTGTAATTGCTTCGTCAGATAAAGCGTGATTCACGATTCTGTATATCAATCTGGAATAGGCAGCCTTACCTGTATCTGTTACAATCAGGTGACCGGATGGCATGTTTTCAAACTGCTGGTCTCTTATCTTTCGGTATTCCCCGATAAGTGATGCCAGACCTTCATTGATCGGAACAATTCTCTCCTTGCTCCTCTTACCTAATACCTTAATCTGTTGCTTTTTAGTATCGGCATTGAGATCCATAAGTCCAGTCAGTTCGCTGACCCGAATTCCCGTACCATAAAGCAGCTCAAGTACCAGCAGATTCCTGAGACCAGGGAAATCCAAGTTCTGCGTATCCGAAGTGAGCAGATTGATCATCTGGCTTTCTTCAACAAACACAGGTATAGATTTTGCCGTTTTTAAGGAGGGAATGTCCCCAGCCGGGTTATTACTAACAACGCCTGCATTCTGGCAAAACCGGAAAAATCTTCTCAGTGTGGTAATCTTGCGGTTAACAGACCTGGGACTCATGCTGTTGTCGAGCAAAGAAATGATCCATGACCGCACATGACGTTGTGAACAGCTTAGCAGGTTATCAGAGCATTGCGTTTCACTGATGAAATTCTCAAATTGCATCAGATCATTCTGATAAGACCGAACCGTATGAGTGGAATAGCGCTTCTCGGTGATAAGATACCTCAGGAACGAATCAACAACAACCATAATCGACCGAAATCTTTACATAAATATAACGAAAAAATGCAAAGATTGTTTCGGCAAAAAAAAATGGAGGTCTATTCGTTTTCCGCTGTCTGTTGCAACTGCTGCACGTAGGCGGCACGGAGCAATTCCTGACGGCGCTTGATGGAGGGCTTGGTGAAGGCCTGACGGGATCTGAGTTCCTTAACTACGCCCGTTTTTTCAAACTTGCGCTTAAATTTTTTGAGAGCCCTTTCAATGTTCTCGCCTTCTTTTACCGGAATGATGATCATACGCTGTTACTTATTTAAAATTTCAGTTAGCTGAATTTCGGACTGCAAAGGAAAACAAAAATCTTTATTTTACAAAACCCCTGACCTCTTTTTGCACAGAGTCTTTACCAGCAAATAAATATTGTACCAGCCTTGTCCGAAGGGAATCCGGCAGGACTCCGGCCGCCCACAATTCACCTGGCGCCTGCAGTTTCCCTTTTCTTTCGCGAAAACGGCAGAGAGCTTTAACCTGCTCATAATCCAGATACGGATGTGCAAGCAACTGTTTAAATGTGGCACGGTTAATATCAAGCTTAACCAGATGACTTGTGTCCAACCGTATCTGAGATATGAATCCCTGATATCTGGTTGTATCCATACCATAAACCTCTAACAGCTGACGCAGCGATACAAAACCTCCCAGTGATTCCCTGTATTTAACAATTCTGCGTGCGAATACAGGACCGATTCCATTCAAATCCAGCAACCTGGTGCTATCAGCAGAATTAATCTCGATTCTATCAGGCTTCTTCTTTGCCTGGTCAGAAACCTGCTCTTGTTTCTCATTTGAGAATTCTTCCGGCGCAATCTCAGGTTGTCCAGTGGCAAACATCAGTAACCGGAAGCTGATGACGCCGGCTGTCAGAACCAGTGTGCCCCTGAATTCTGACCGGGTAAACAGAAAACGCAAAATCATAATCCTCCATTTACACGGTTTATACGATCAAAACCGGGCAAAATGGAGGATTATGATTGAAATAAATTAATGGCCTATATCCGTCCTATGCAGTTGAGGTCTTCAAAGGCCTCCTGGAGCCGGGCAATCATGGTTTTCTCACCCTCACGGAGGAAGACGCGGGGATCATACTTTTTCTTGTTTGGCTTATCTGCACCTTCCGGATTACCGATCTGGGATTGCAGATACCCTTTATTTTTCTCATAATAATCCCGGATTCCAATCCAGTATGCCCACTGAGTATCTGTATCGATATTCATCTTAACGACCCCGTATGAAATCGCTTCCCGGATCTCCTCGCGGGATGAACCTGAACCTCCGTGAAAAACAAAATCAACCGGTTTTTGTGCTGTGCTAAAGTTCTTGACAATATAATCCTGAGAATTCTTCAATATCCCAGGCTGTAACTTTACATTGCCCGGTTTGTAAACTCCATGAACATTTCCGAAGGATGCTGCAATCGTAAAATTCGGGCTTACCTTGGATAATTCGGTATAGGCATAAGCAACATGTTCTGGCTGCGTATAAAGCAACGCATTGTCAACACCGGTATTGTCAACACCATCCTCTTCACCGCCAGTGACTCCCAGCTCGATTTCCAGGGTCATGCCCATTTTGCTCATCCGCTCGAGGTACTTCTTGCAGATATCGATATTCTCTGTAAGAGGTTCCTCTGAAAGGTCTAACATATGGGAGCTATAGAGTGGTTTCCCATGTCTTTGAAAATGCTTTTCGCTCATGTCGAGCAATCCATCGATCCAGGGAAGGAGTTTTTTTGCAGCATGGTCAGTATGAACGATTACTGGCACCCCATAGGCTTCGGCGACAATGTGTATATGGCGGGCTCCTGCGATTCCCCCTAAAATGGCAGCCTCCTGGTGATCATTCGGCAGGCCCTTGCCAGCCCAGAATGCAGCCCCTCCATTGGAGAACTGAACAATCACCGGAGCCTGCGCTACTTTCGCAGCCTCAAGAACTGAATTAACAGAATTAGTGCCAACTACGTTGACAGCAGGTATAGCAAACCCATTTTCCTTTGCTATGCTGAAGATTTTTTGGACATCCTTACCGGTTACAACGCCGGGCTTAACAACATCGAGAATTTTCATGATCTGATATATTAATGAGGTGGCAAATATAAGGCAAAGTCAAAAAACGGAGTAGTAAAAAGGTGATTAAAAAGGATAGCCTATACCAAAGTTGAGAACAAAATCTTTCCAGCCATAGGCCCGATATCCGGGAATCCATTTGGGGCCATCAGGTGTGCCAGGGTCCCTAAGCTTTATGCCAAGATCTAACCGACCAATAAAATAGGAGAGATCTGCTCGAATGCCGAAGCCAGTGCCAACCGCTATCTCTCTGTAGAAAGTAGAAATTTTGAAAATAGCGCCAGGCCGCTCATCCGAATCTCTTATCGCCCAGATGTTACCGGCATCGAGGAAAACCGCTCCCTTTAAAGCTTTAAAAAGATCAAACCGGTATTCAATGTTCGCCTCCAGCTTAACGTCGCCCAGCTGATTTGGATACAGTTGAGACTGATCCTCGGGAATAATATAGCTTCCCGGACCGAGTGACCTGACCTGCCACGCGCGGATGCCGGATGATCCGCCTGAGAAATACTTTTTCTCAAAAGGAAGAGCATCCGCATTGCCATAGGGGTAGCCAGCGCCTGCAAAGACCCGGAAAGCCATGCGGTTTGCCGGGTTAATGACCAAGTGATAGCGGAGATCAACATCTGCTTCGGAATATTGAGAAAAAGGTGTACCAAAAAACTGGTATCCATTTTCGGGCTTTTCTGAAACCGTCAGGCTATTGAAAGCATAGAACAGGTTACCAGCAATCTCAGGTCTGATACGAACGAAATAGAAGCTGGTATTCTTATTAAGCTCCTGATCTGTAAGTGTTAAGGTGTAATTGAAAGCCGGAACAACGTGCGATCGAAAACTGTTTTCTATGTAAGTGCCTTTGATGATCTCGTAAAATCTGTCAGACATCTTGGTAACATTCACATAGTTAAATTCCAGAACATTAATCTGATGACGGGTGAGAAGCGTTTTCCAATTATACCCATAAGCGGCGTTGGCAATGGTGCGGGTAAAGTCGGGACGGGCCTGGTAGTTATAACTCAGGTTGACTGAAGCGTGAGGCTTCCCGTATTTAAAATTCTTGTTTCGGGTAAAGGGAACCCAGGTTCGGGGTACATCCAGCCGTCCGTCTACACCAAACTCAACCATTCGGTTAAAGTCAGCCACTGCATTGCTCAAAAACTCTACCGCGCCTTTGAACTTCAGTTCAAAACTTTCAGCGCCTTTTAGCAGATTCCGGTGCTTGTAGATCAGGTTACCAGCCAATCCAATATTTCCCGATGAGTAGGTGCCTTCGAGGGATACATCGTAGGACTGCTTGATCATTGGGGTTAAGAAAACCTGACAATCTAACTGTTGGACAGAATCCGACAAAAACGGCCCCGGTAAAAAATTAACCTTGATCTGCTTGAAATTTCTAAGTGAGGAAAAATTCTCCGTGGTTTTGTCCGCCAATACCTGGCTAAACATTGAACCCTTCTGAAGGGCAACAGAGGATTGAAGCAGGCTCGGGCGCATATAAAGTTTATTCTTATAAACTAATTCGGTCCCCTTAAACACAAGTGTATCCGCCGTGGCAAGGTAGCTGGCCGGATCTTTCAGATATTCTGCTGAATTGAAGTCCGTTAAAATACTAATGTCGCCGATCCGATATTGCGGGTGAAAAGAAGAAAGGGACGGGTCAGTTCCAGCATCCCGGGGATTCATGATTCCTAGAGTAATTCCGGCGGTAAGGTTACCTCTCAGAGTATCGGTTTGAAAATAGATATACTCTCGTGAAAATCCATAATAGCCATGATCCCGGAGGACTTTTGCAATTCTGTTTCTCTCGAGCCTGAATATCTCCTGATCAAAGCGCATTCCCGGCATTAACAGGGATGATGCAGAATCCTGCGCTATAAGTCTCCTGATTCCAGAATCCGTAATAAAACTGGGGTTCGTTAAACTGATCTGGTCAACAATGTAAGGGGGCCCGAAATGAATCCGATAAGTGACTCCCGCCTTTTTCCCACTGAAAACCACAGTATCGGTAACACTGGCGAAGTGATATCCGGAATTTTTTAAATACTGCTGAAGCTGAGTCTTAGATTTTTCCAGCGCTGCAGGATTATAAATAACCGGCTCTTCCCCGATCGTTCTAAGCCATTTATTAATTCCCTTTTGCTTTGCCGGATTGGAGAGGTTATAAACTCCGAGATGAAACCGCAAAAAACCAAAAATCTTTTTGTTTGGCTGCTGTCGAAGATAATCCGACAAATCCCGCTTACTGACTCCCTGTCCGGTTACTTCAATTTTATTATAGCTCAGGAGGTACTTTTGCTCGGGGACATATCGTACCGGACTGCATGCCAGGAGGAATATCAGTGATGCACAACCCATAAAGCGTGTGGTTCCCAGCATATAAAAGGTTGATATTCGGATCTTTCGCATAATTCTCCTGTCAGCCCTGGAGATTATAAATTTAATTAAATTGCAACTCCACAAAGCCATTAATGGTATCAAAAGCTCAAATACAGTTTATCCGGTCGCTTGATCGGAAAAAGGAACGGGACGAATCTGCCTGCTTTATTGCAGAAGGGGACAAAATCGTTAAGGAGCTTTTGCATCTTCCGGTTGAATCGCCCTTCAGAATCAGGAACCTTTATGGGCTGGAGCCCTGGATAAAGAAACAGGAGAATGAAATAACAAACAATCCGGATGAGGTTCAGATTGTCACAGAAGCCGAACTCGATCGGATGAGCCTGATGAAAACGCCAAATCAGGCATTGGCAATAGTTTATAAACCTGACTGTATAAGCAGGGATTTCAACTTTAACTCCGATTTGCTTATCGGGCTGGATCGGATTCAGGATCCGGGAAATTTGGGAACCCTGGTGCGGCTTGCTGATTGGTTTGGCCTGGCGGGGGTGGTTTCCTCAATGGATTCCGCTGATTTTTTCTCACCGAAAGTCGTCCAGGCCAGTATGGGCTCTGTATTCAGGGTGCGGCTGCTGCAAACCAGCCTCGACCCATTTCTGCTGGAACTTCCTTATGGCTTTCCGGTGTATACCACTTCTTTATCAGGCACTTCGATTTACGATGCGAGCCTTAGCCGAAATGGTATCATTCTGATGGGGAACGAGTCAAAAGGATTAACTCCCAGATTTCAAAGGCTTTCGGTCAACGATTTACTTATTCCCGATTTTTCCAATGGTGTGGGGAAGCCGGAATCCTTGAATGTTTCGGTTGCTGCAGCCATTATATGCAGCGAGTTCAGGAGAAGATAAAACGGGCCGCTGCCAACGCTGCCTGTTCTCCGTCCATCGCCGATGAAACGATTCCGCCAGCATAACCCGCACCTTCACCTGCAGGGAACAAGCCCGGCAAGTCGGGGTGGCTTCCGGTTTCCGGATCCCGTATAATTCTCACGGGCGAAGAGGTCCGGGACTCTACCCCGGCCATGATCGCACTATCCGTCAGGAATCCTTTCATTCGACGGCCGAAAAACCTGAGACCTTCCTGAAGCCTTGATCGAATATCATCGGGCAGCCATTGATGCATCGGTGAACAAACCAACCCGGGATGGTACGAATGATCTGGTAATGAAGTTGAGTTTCTGTTGGCAATAAAATCTGTAAGTCGTTGGGCAGGTGCCGTTTGTCCGGCACCTCCATATCTGAAAGCCGATCGTTCGAGGTCCTGCTGATAGGCCAGTCCCGCAAAAGAACCATGTTCGCGGTACTGTCCGAGATCTTCCGGCCGGATTTCAACAACAAGGCCGCTGTTGGCAAATGGCGAATTGCGTTGACTGTTTGACATGCCGTTTACAACAGCCTCATTTTCAAGGGTAGAAGAAGGAACAATTATACCGCCCGGGCACATGCAAAAGGAGTAGACTCCCCTTCCCGACACATTCTTCACAAGTGCATATTCAGCGGCAGGAAGATATTTGCCTCTGCCTTCACGAGAATGATACTGCAGTTGGTCGATCAGAAGCTGGGGATGCTCAATCCTCACACCCATGGCAAACCCTTTCACCTCCATTCTCAAACCTGCTTCCCTGAGAACCTGGTAAATATCGATTGCTGAATGACCGGTTGCCAGAATCACGGCCTTACCGGTTATCGGTTCGCCCTGGACGGTAGTAACCCCGATGGCTTTCCCTTCCCGTATCACTAATCCATTCACGCGCTGGTTGAAAAAGAAAACTGCGCCACGGTCGGTCAGCGTTTGACGGATCGATGTCACGATGCCCGGTAGCCGGTCAGTTCCAATGTGGGGATGACTGTCAAAAAGGATCGATTCATCTGAACCATGCAGATGAAGGATTTCCAGAATCCTCCTGACATCTCCCCTCTTTTTGGAACGGGTGTAGAGCTTTCCATCCGAAAAAGTACCGGCCCCGCCTTCGCCAAAACAATAATTGGAATCGGGATTCAAACCCTGATTGCGGTTCAGGATAGCAATATCGCGCTTTCGGTCTGAAACCGTCTTTCCGCGCTCAACAACCAGCGGCTTTAGTCCCAGCTCTACCAGCCGTAATGCGGCAAAAAGTCCTGCAGGTCCCGCTCCAACTACCACAACCTCCGGTGCTTTTGATACATCCTTCCAGACATAATGCTGAATAACTGGCGGCACCGGTTCATCCCAAAACAACATAACCTTCAGGCGCACCACTATGGGCCGGCGCCTGGCATCAACGGACCGTTTAACAATGTGATACCCTGAGATTACATTTGGAGAAACGCCCGCCTCAAGACAAGCTTTCTTCTCTATCTGCCTGGGAATTAGTGCATCCTCCGGATGGAGGGCTAGGTCAACTTCTCGGATCATGGGTTAGAGGTGCAGAATACTATTCAATATGAACGGAGAGAATAACCATTCTGGATAATATCTTCTCCACTCCTTGTGCATATAATGTGTATTCAGGATCAACACCCGGATCTCTGAAAATGTTCAGCATTCCGACTGAAAACTTAAGTTCGGTTGAAATCTTGACCTCCTGCAGGTAAAAATCCACACCTACGCCTAGCTCCGGATAGAAATCAAAAACCTTGACCAACCTTTGCACCGGACGCCAGTTTTGGATCTCACCCCCAGTAAGGTCGAAGCGAGGACAAACTCCGGCAATCAGGTAGGGGGCAAAATTATTTACACGATCGGCACGGTATTTAATTAAAACTGGCAAATCAACATAGACGCTCTCGATTTTCCATGTTTTAGAAACGCTTCCTTTACCAATGGTAAGGTCTCTCTGTGCAAACTGGATACCTGGCAAAAACCGGATATCCAGATTCTTTCCTAACCGATATTTAGTTACTAGGTTAATGTTGATTCCGGGATTTTCAACGAGACTGACATCAAAACTATCACGGGGAATCAAGGTAAACCCAATCTTGTTCACCCCTACTGAATATCCAAAATGAAACTGCTGATAATCCAGTAAAACCAGATTCGGAGGTTTCGGGGTTTGGCAAAAAAGCGGGAAGGAAATGCCGAGCAAAAAAATAAAAAGGATGCCTTTAATTCCAGACATGAAGAATAGTTTGATTTGCTAAAATAACTACCAAACAGGTGATCTTAGTATTGAACACATTCATTTTTCAGGCCGGTGTACATTCCACAGATGCCGAAAGTCAATGACTGACAGGTGGATGAGCTGAATCCGGCCCGATTAAGCAACTCCAAAAATTCGGGCCCTTTGGGGAATGCTTCGACAGATTCTGGAAGGTATCTGTAGGCTGCCAGATCTTTGGAAAACAGCTTTCCGACTGCGGGAAGAACACGATGAAAATACAACCGATACATAGGAAGAATCCATTTCTGCCTGGGAAGAGAGAATTCCAGAACCACCAGTTTTCCACCCGGACGAAGAACTCTGAAAATCTCACGGAGACCTCGTTCCGGATTTTCGAAATTTCTGACTCCGAAAGCTACCATAGCGGCATCGAATGACGAATCCGAAAACGGGAGCTTTTCACAGGGTGCCAGAACAAACGTAATTGTTGATGAGAGGTTTCGCCGCGCGACTTTTTCCTTAGCGACTGACAGCATGCCCTCAGATACATCAACTCCAACAATTTTATCCGGTTTAAGGGAGATTGCTGCAAGCGCCAGATCGCCGGTGCCAGTAGCAACATCCAGTATCATTTTGGGATTCTTTGACTTTAATTTCTTAATGGCCTTCTTGCGCCAGGACTTGTCGATGTTGAGGGACAGAAGATGATTGAGAAAATCATAAGATCTGGCAATGTCATTAAACATCTGTGCATTTTCCCTGGCAAAAGAATCTTTCAGCATGATCTACTGGCGGTTAATGATCGTAGCACTGGCCTGTGCAGCAGGCATTATCAGAACATCCTGAATATTGACATGTGCTGGCCGGCTAACGATATAGTGAATCACGCTCGCCACATCTTCAGCCTGCAAAGGGGTAAAACCGTCGTATACCTTTTCCGCCCTTTCTTCGTCGCCTTTGAAACGCACCAGTGAAAACTCTGTTTCCACAGCACCCGGGCACACTGAGGATACTTTTATCCCATAGGGAACCAGGTCCTGGCGCATCCCTTTCGTAAGAGCTTCCACGGCATGTTTGGTTGCGCAGTAAACTGCTCCTTTTGGGTAAACCTCCTTGCCGGCAATCGATCCGATATTAATAATATGACCTTTCCTGCGTTCAATCATCCCGGGGGCAACGAGTCGGGTCATGTACAGCATGCCCTTTATGTTGGTATCGATCATCTGATCCCAATCGTCGGTTGAGCCTTCCTGAACGGGATCCAATCCTGCCGCCAGTCCAGCATTGTTGAGTAAAACCCCGATTTGCTGCCACTCTTCTGGCAAGGTTCCAATAAATGCCTTAATATCTGGAAGCTTTCTTACATCGAGGGGATAGGTATAACAACTTGTCTTGTACTGGCTTTCAAGATAGGAACCAAGTTTTTTAAGGGTTACTGCACGTCGAGCTGTGAGAATCATCCGGTATCCTTCCTTGGCGAAACGAATTGCTGAAGCACGTCCAATGCCAGAGGTAGCCCCGGTAATAAGCACGATGGGTTTTGTGATAACGGGTTTTGCTTTCATTGAGCTTAAAATCCTAAGTGGTGCGAAAATAGGTCAATTTTCTAAAAGAGTCCCACATAACCGATGTGTATCTTACCGGTTTGAAGACTGAAGGGGACATTCGACTCTTTACCAAGACCAAAGATTATTCGAAAAATCCCCCCCGATGTTTTCAACTGCCCCCCGATCCCCAGCCCTAACGGCCGCTTGTAAGCCTTATCAGATATCGCAACCGGGTGCAATAGTCCATAATCCGCAAGAATTAGCAAATAGGAAGCGCTATCGAGCAGGTAGCGAAGCTCAACGGATCCGAGTATAAATCTATCTGTCCGGAATATGTCCTCGTCAAATCCTCTGAGATCCTGAACGCCTCCAAATCTGAAACTTTCATTCTGTAATAATTGGGAGGAGAACAATGCCCCTCCGCGAAGACGAAGTGAGAAGACAACACTCTTAATTACTGACAAATAGGTAGATACATCAGCATTGATTTCGGATTGGCTGATTCCGGCAGATCCCTCAACCTCCTTTTTACCAAAGGAACCTTCAGCATGGATTTGCCACCCCTTTGTCGGACTGAGTGTTCGGTCCAACCGGATCCAATTCCAGGACAGGCCTGTCAATCGGGTTTGATAGGAACGGTTTCTCTCAGCTTCAGTCAAATTGCCCTCTGTAAGCAAATTACTTTGTTTAACCCTGTAAAACAGGTTTAACTGATTCGAAGGTGAAAAATAATAGGGAACACCTGCTTCAAGGTTTAGATTGAGGTAGCTGGTATCCTGACGGTACATCTGCAGGCTTGTATGAATCCCAAAAGGCAACCCCGCGAGCCAGGGGATCGTAAATCCCAGCTTCAGTTGCTGGGACCGGTCCTGATTTCGTCTCCATGTAACTGACCAGCTCTCACCCTGGCCCAAAACGTTTTGTAAGTTAAGATCCAGTGCGCCGGCAAAACCGAGGGAACCGCCAGAAGAGGAGGCTGGTGTTAAACCTATCCATCCGTCAAAACGGTTGGATGCTGCTTTATCAGGGTAAAGGAAGAGGGAGGCATATGGCCCATGAAATCCAATATCAGGTTGTTTCTTTTGCACAAGCCAGTCTATTCCTGACAATCGCAAGGATGCTGACCTGATGGCTGATTCCGAATAAAGATCGCCTGGCTGAATGCCAGTTATCCGATAAAGCAACCGCTGTGAAATCCTGTATCCGGTCCGGTTCATCACCGAGTCTATTGTGATCCGTTCACCAGTTTCTATGCGTAAAAATCCTTTTAGAGAGGTGCCGGAAATCCTGATGGTATCCAATTCGGCCTTCACAAAGGGATAACCTGAATTCTCATACATACGGAGAATGCTCTCCATGAGAGGTTGGATTTCCTTAAGGTCAACGGTTTTTTCTGGGGAAAGACCGAGCTTTTTCAATCTTGCCGGCAACTCTTCGGCAGGATAACCTGGTAATGTGACAGAAAGACAAATGGAATTTCCTGATTGACTAATGCCATCCAGGCCCGTAAAGGAAAGGAGGAACATTAGCATAACCGGAAACCGGATGCCTGGCATTGTTAATCGTTATTGTTCATAAAGCCCTGTTTTTCTAATACTTCCAGAAAAGCTCCGGAGAAAAACCGGTTGTCTTTACGGGTATAGCGTTTTCCGGTGAAAATCTGTGCCAGGGTCTCTGTTTGATTGATCCTAAGTAATTCAAGAGTTTCAGGCAAAGATTCCTTTTCGTGATAGATCTGGTTGATGCCAGACTCATCGTAATCTTTATAAACCTCCTGATGCACGACACCGGCTAAGGGAAGGCGATCTGTCAAGGGAGGCATTTCCGCCGGGTATCCTATTACGAGCGATGCTACCGGCACAACCAGTTTGGGGAGGTTGAGAATTTCAATCATCCGGGCAGCCATCCAGGTTGCGGTACCCAGGTAGCAGATTCCTAATCCCTCCTCTTCTGCAGCCAGTGCTGCATTCTGCGAGGCAAGGACAGCATCAATTGCAGCCGTTAAGAAAGACAGGAAGTTATCGTATCCCGGGTCAGCCTTTCTAAATTCGCACCATTTGGAAAAACGATTAAAATCCGCACAAAAAGTTAGGTGCACCGGGGCTTCAAGAACCATATTCTGTTTGAAGTGAGCCTCCCAAAGTTGTCTTCTGATCTCATTATCGGTTGTCACAACAATGCTGTACACCTGCATATTTCCAGTGGTAGAAGCCCGGATGGCCGCATTGAGAATCC
This sequence comes from uncultured Porphyromonadaceae bacterium, assembly GCA_964416825.1. Taxonomy (GTDB): domain Bacteria; phylum Bacteroidota; class Bacteroidia; order Bacteroidales; family UBA12481; genus UBA12481. The sequence continues at coordinate 13,251 of CAYQFT010000030.1, read as the reverse complement.
TGTTGAGTTTTTCTGCCTCTATGGGCCGTTGTTCAAACTTTCGTATTGATCTGTGATTGAGAATAGTATCTAACATAAATCTGTTTTAAATCTATGGGCAAGTATAAAGATAATCCATCGGGTCAAAAATAACTTCTGTCATTTTCTCCATTTCCGTGCAATTTCCGCATACCTATTCATTGTAAACCTCAAAATTATTTAACAATGAAAAAAAGCTACGTAATTCTAGTAACGGTCCTCATGGCAGGATATTGGATGGCATTGGCCGGGCAAACCTTACCGCGTGCCGGCGAACTGATCATCACTGAGATCATGGCAAATCCTGAGGCTGTAAGTGATGCAAACGGTGAGTGGATTGAAATTCTCAATGTCTCCGGTCATGCCATTGCAATTAATGGCTTAACGATCAAGGATGAAGGTTCAAACAAGCACACGATTCCAGCTACTCCTGACCTGGTCATTCAACCGGGAGCCTATTGGGTGTTAGCAAAAAACAAGGACACTCTGGCAAACGGAGGAGTTAAGGGGGATTATCAGTATTCAAACTTTACCTTGGCAAATACAGCCGATCAGGTGATCCTTTGCCTGTCTGACGATACCATCATCGATGCTGTTGCTTATGGAGAGGGCTGGCCGTTAAATGCCGGTGCATCCATGGAACTGCACCCTGATTTTGCGCAGACGCAGGCCAATGATTTGCCATTCAACTGGTTTCCGGCCAGATTAATCTATGGCGCAGGCGACAAGGGGAGTCCGGGCCGCTCAAATCCAGTAATCATGGGAGGTAATCAGATAGTAACCAATGCACTTGTTGACATTTTCCCTAATCCCAATGGCGGGCGCTTCATGCTGGAAGCGCGTTTTCCCAGGGAAACTTCAGGTGAGATCCGCTTTGCCAATATGATCGGACAGAATTATGCCTACAGGAGTTTCAAGAACAAACTTGAACTCCGCGAGATTATTGAGGCTGACTTTATCAGTCCGGGAATTTGGTTTGTGCAGGTGTTTACTGAAGGTCAGACCCTTACGACACGTTTGGTTATTGAAAAGTAGGAAGGTCAGCAGGAGTGATCGTCAATACCTCGGATCATTTTGATTGAATGAATAAGGGTTGGCAAAATCTCGGTGCAATATTCAGCAACCGCCTTCCGGCTGCCGGGAATGCAGTAAATAAGTGAATTTCCCGCAACACCGGCGATAGAGCGGGATAGCAGCGCAACAGGCTTCTGTGACCCATATTTTACCCGGATCATTTCCATGATTCCGGGTATTTCCTTATGCAGCAATGGCTTAACAACATCCGGTGTAAAATCCCGGGGGCCTATTCCTGTTCCACCTGTAGTAAAAATAACCTCAGTACCTTCGATTCTATAGTTCTGGATCAAGGTTTTCAATTGTTCAGGATCATCCGGAATGATGATATTCTTAATCTCGATCGTCACGTTTTTCCCCGTAAAGAATTCCCTGATGTGACTTGTGATTGCGGGGCCGCTCAGGTCTTCATATTCGCCCTTGCTGGCTCGGTCACTCAGGGTAATAATCGCAAATCGCACGGGATCAGGGAAGGTCATGCTTTGTTTTATTTATGAGATTAATACCGGTAATAATCATGGTCTTGTCGACGGCCTTGCACATATCATAGACAGTCAGTAAAGCTGCGCTAACTGCGGTTAGTGCTTCCATTTCCACTCCTGTTGGTCCGGTGCAGCGGACCTCGGCCGTTACCTGTACCCTGTCGTCCTGGAGCTGGACACTAACCGTAACCTGGTTCAGGAGTAACGGATGACAGAGAGGAATAAGATCAGAGGTTCTCTTGGCTGCCTGGATTCCGGCGATCTCAGCCACCGTAAGGACATCGCCCTTTTTCATCAGATTTTTCCGGATGAGCTCAACGGTCTGCTTTTGCAGGCTTATATATCCCTCAGCAATGGCAACCCTGATCTGGTCAGGCTTTGAGCCAACATCAACCATCCGGGCACGGCCAGACGCATCGGTATGCGTTAGTGACTCCCCGGCCTCAAGGCCGGGGTTACTGATCTCTTCGAATCTAGCTCGTTGTTTTGACTCCCCGGCCTCAAGGCCGGGGTTACTGATCTCTTCGAATCTTTCCCTCTTTCTCATCTTTCTTTTTTCTTTCGCCTTTCTTCTTTCGCCTTGAGCATCTATCCTCCTAAATTATAGAATTCCCCCGTAGTATTAACGGATCCGCATTCCGGCTTATTTGCCATTGCCATCTCAATGGCTTTGCGGGGGCCAAGTTCACGGATGCTAAAACCGGAGTTACTGAACAAACAGGGCTTGATCAGCCCGTTGCTTGTCAGGCGCAATCTGTTGCAGGAAGAACAGTTTCCCCCGTCGCCGCCGATGACGGGTTTAAAGATCCCTCCATCAAGGTCCATTTCATGAATGAAGCGTACCTCCAGCCCTTTAGACCGGCCAAATTCCTCAACCGATTGGGCATCTGGCTCATCAGGACTAGAATGAATAACGCAGTTCAATTTAACCGGTGACAGTCCCGATTCCAGGGCAGCATCAATTCCGCGTAGTACCTGGTTCAGATCGCCACCCCTGGTAATTTCAGCATACCTGACCGGATCAACTGTATCAAGGCTGATATTAACCCGGTGAAGTCCGGCGGATTTGAGTTCCCGGGCAAACTTCTCCAATAATATTCCATTGGTTGTAAGTGACAGGTCGCGGATGCCCGCTATCCCGGCAATCATTTTAACCAGATCCGGGATTCCCTTCCTGACCAATGGTTCTCCACCGGTAATCCTGATCTTGTCGACACCAAATGTGACAGCTGCAATAACAACCTCAACAATCTCGTCATAACGGAGTATGTCATCATGCGAGATCAGATCGATCCCTCCAGCAGGCATGCAATAGCTGCAACGGAGATTGCAACGGTCTGTGACCGATATTCTGAGGTAGTTAATCCTTCTGTCAAAGCGATCGAACATTCACCCACTCTCCTTCCTCAATGACTGTTTTTCCAACGGGAATGGCGATCATGCCATCCGCATCCTTCAGTGAAAAAATATGTGCGGAGCCATGATACTCCAGTGGAATAAAATGCCCATCCCGGTCTATTTTTACGGGTATCCAGCCTAACCTGTCGGCCTTTTTTCTGGTGATTGTCCTGCCGGCTTGCCGGCGATTTAGCGCAGGATTCCAATGGTGCCCCATGCACCGGAAAATAAATGGTTTAACCAGAAGTTCGAGTGTAAAATAGGATGAAACCGGATTTCCGGGCAGTCCAAAAACATATTTTCCCTGACCGGTGCCGAATAAGGTGGGTTTTCCTGGTTGGATGGCGATTCTGCTGTAGTGGATCTTGATTCCAAGTGATTCGAGAACCGATGGCACAAAATCAAATTCACCCATGGATACCCCCCCGCTCAGGATCAGAATATCATCTGATTCAAGGGCTTCCCGTATCAGGTCCCTTGTTGCGGCCTCATCATCGGGAGCAATCCCGAAATAATCTGCATCAATCCCGATGGCTCCCAATTGGGCAATCATCTGGTAGGCATTTGAATTCCTGATTTGAGAAATCCCTGGTTTGTTTCCGGGTTCAACAAGCTCGGTTCCGGTCGCAAGGACGCCAACCGATGGATACCTGAATACATCAATAGTCACGGCCCCCACCGTTGCCAGTATTGGAACGTGGCGGGTACCCAAAAGAGTACCAGCCTCAAGGATCTTTTCACCCGCTTTAAGATCCTCGCCTCGGGGACAAATATTTGGTGCGGTTTTGTCACCGGTGTACCTAATGAAGTGGGTGTGGGTGTGGGTGTGGGTGTGGGTGTGCGGGAGGAGCAATGGGTCCTCCCCTGCGGTATCTTCGACCTTTATGACGGTATCGGCGCCGACTGGGATGACCGCGCCGGTCATGATCTGGGCGCATTGGCCGGGGCCGATGGTTTTTTGAGGCGGAATTCCTGCCCGGATGGTTTCGATTACCTCAAGGGGTAGAGCCAGATCTGCGCGCCGGCAGGCAAATCCATCCATTGCACTTTTATCAAACGGAGGTATATCCATGTCGCATAGAATATCCGAGGCTAAAATGCGCCCCGGAGCCTGTTCGAAGGAAACCTCTTCAACTCCTAATACAACCGCCTGATTTACTGTTATTTCAAGAGCCTCTTCAAAACTTATCATGCCCAATGCTTTAGCCAACAAAGGTAGATTTTTTACCATTTTTAATTTATTTAAAAAAAACCTCTCTTTTTTTTCCATTCCGGCCATCAACCTGCATCCATATACCTGTAACAGGTAGATTCCGAAAAACCTTAAAAGAGTAGGAAATCTTTAAACATCACACCATGAAAAAGACAGTATTAAAACGTTCAGCTCTGCTGATCCTGATGGCTGCAATCCTGGCCACAAACATGATTGGCATCAACGCATTCGCGACCGGCGACGGAGACCCCGTCCAGACAACCACCTCTGACGATCCGCCGCCCGGGGTGCTTGCAGGTTATATGCCGTCCACCCAGAAAATTAGGACGGGTGAGCATATTGAGCATTTTGGATGGGTAGGAGGCTCATTCACCCGTCTGGTTGCAGAATACACAACGGCTGGTTGCTGCCTGCAAACTTTTCGGGCTATGGATGGCTGCTCAGGATTGCCAAAATGTGAAAAATAGCCATGAGCAAGAAAATTCTGATTCTCGGCATTTGCAGTATCCTTATTGTTAATGGTGCATGGATCTGGAAGTATCATCAAATTGTGCAGGAACTCAGCTCCAGGGTGGGTGATTCAAGATATCGCATGGAGCAATTGATCAATGGGTTTTCATTAATGGCCAAAACCTGGAGAACCGGCATCGAATCAAACGCTAAATCCCTTAACGGAAATCTTGCCTTATGGTCCATGGATGGCCGAACTTTCCAGTTAAGCCATCTGCTCTCTCAAGATGAGAAGCTTATTCTCTTTTTATCAGATTCGAACTGCAGTTCTTGTGTCGAGAAACTACTCTTCCTGCTGAACAGCGAAAAGTACTGTGACCTCGCGGACCATCTGCTGGTCCTCTATATAGCAGAAGATGAAACAAAAAAGACCTGGTATCAGAGGCAGCAAATTCTTAAAAGGGCAAAATTCTTCAGGTTCCTGGATCCCGGGGAGAAGTTGCCCTGGGATTCAAACAATCCGGTCTTTGTTCTGTCAGGTCCTGACCTGGTAGCCGAACACTACTATACCGTATATCCTGCTCTTGACAGCCAGACAGAGGATTATCTGGCGGTTATTGCAGATCGATATTTCTAACTTACAGTACATTATGAAAACACTACCAATAGCTTCAATTGCCATTTGGCTCCTGCTAACTGGAGGATGCCAAAATCGGACTGATGTTGGGGGAACTCCCTTAGAGATTCCGTTTAAGCCGGCAGAATACATTGACATGAGCCAATATATCGGGGATGTCAGGTATGTACCTCTTGAAAACCATCCGGAGTCTGCCTTTATCGACGTTGACAAACTGGTAGTCAGCAAGGGTACTATTTTTATACTGGATAAAAAGCTAAACGCAGTATTCTGTTTCGATTCAACAGGCAGATTCAGGTTCAGGATTCAACGCGTCGGGCAGGGGCCGGGAGAATATCAGAATCTGGACGCCATGTGGATAAAAGGTGAAACGAGCGAACTCTGGCTCCAGTCCTTCTGGCCACCAAGAATCATGGTATTCTCTCTGGATGGCATCCTGAAACGAGAGTTTAAAATCCGATGGCCCTGCCGCGATATGGTACTGATTGACAATCAGCGCTTAGTGGGATTCAATCCCAATGAGGTTGAGGATGACAAAGGTCCGTTGCCCGGAGGGATCATCATCTTCAATGAAAAAGGTGATGTAGTAGGCCAGCCACTCAGCCAAGGAGATACAACGGTCTACTGGTCTGTCCTCTATCAGAAGTATATCACCGATTATAATGGCGGAGCCCTCATTCTAAGTCAATCGGACAGCGTATATTGCGTGAGTGACAGAGGGGACCTGTCGATCGATTTTCAGATGAACTGGGGCAGGAAAACCATGCCGGAAGAATGGAAAAAACGCTATTTCAGTTCTCCGGAAGGACATGATTTCATGCGCGAAGATGTTATCAGTGCAAAGGATATGCTGATAGCCTTTGGGCCGATACGGATATTCAGGATTTTTTACAAAAATCATATGGAGTTTGCCGTTGCCGATTTGAGGACCGGAAAAGGATCCTATTCAACCCAGATCAACAGTCCCAATAGCCTGCTCCCCACTATTTATCCATTGTCCTCCGGGGCAAATGAACTGACAGGCATTTTGGACATGACCACCCTGTATGCACTGAAAGAGATGGACAAGCCGGCAAACATGAATGCTGATCAAAAAGAAATGTTCAGGAGGATGGACTCTATTGTTGATATCGCCATAACCAATGATCGTCCGATTTTATGGTTTGCCAAGATTAAACATGAACTAATAACTTCAAATTGATTAACATGAAAAGCAATTATCACATTCTGATTGTATTGATTACGACCTTACTGATGGTTACGGGAATTGTCCTTGCAGATGATCCGATTAAAGGAACCACAGAAACAACGACAACACTTGTCGGCCTAGGCTGGCAGGAACATACTAAAAGGACTCCAACATTATACTCAAGTCTGTTGAAACTGAGCACCGGCGTTAACTTAGGACTGCAGGGACCGACAATAGGTGTTAACATTGGAGTTGATGCTGGCTTCATTGAATGCTGCAAATACTATCCTCAGGAGCACTATTGGTGCAATTTCAATGCCGATGACGCAAATTGCCCGAACTAACAGGGGATTGAAATAAAAAACCGGGGCAATACCCCGGTTTTTTATTTAATACTCAGTCTTTCGGATTAAAACGTTTTCGGTCTTCCTTCCGATAAGCTGCCCAGTAAATGATCGGAACGATATAGATGCTGACCAAGGTACCGATGGTCATTCCGCCCATGATTGCCAGGGCGAGAGGTTTCTGCAGATCAGATCCTAGTTCCTTGAAGATAAGGAACCGAGCAAGACCCAGTACAGTGGTTAAACTGGTCATGATGATTGGTTTAAGACGCCGCATTCCCGCAATATGCACAGCCTCCAGAACCGTGTGCCCGGCAGCCCGGGTTCGGTTGATGGTATCGATTTTCAGAATGGAGTCGTTGATGATGATACCGGACATCACTATGATACCGATAGCTGACATCAGGTTGAGGGTTTCACCAAAGATCCAGAGCATGAGGAAGGCTGCGGCAATATCAATCGGCAATTCCACCAGTACGATGAGCGGCTGCAGGAAAGATTCAAACTGTGCTGCGAGGATGAAGTAGAGGAGCAGGACCGAGATCAGGAGAACCAGTATCAGCTCGCGCATCAGGGTTTTCTGGCTGAACCAGGTGCCGGTAAAATCTGCCTGCAAAACTGTTGAATTGCGCAGTCCATCGCGTATCTCCTTCATGATTTGAGGAACTGAACTGCTACCGGAGCGTGCTTCCAATGGCACAAACTCCCCAATTCTTGAAGCCCTGATCGTTTTATACTGTTGTTCGTGACCGAGTGTAACCAGGGAGCTCAATGCGTATTCCTTGCCTTCAGCATTCCTGACAAAGGTCTGATTTACAATATCCACCACGGATTTCTGATCTGTTGCGAGAAGAATAGGGATAAACCGCTGATAGGTTTTCAATATCCCAATCCTTTTCTGGTTAAAGGCTTTCTCAAGTTTATCGGTTATCTCGGAGAAAGTGACCTTGTATAACAACAAACGTTCTGGATCCACTTCGATTACAATCTGGTCGTGAACGGGAACCGGAGCGAATTCAAGTCCCCCGGTGCGGGCCAGGGAATCGGTAAACCGCCATACGTCTTCAAGAGGGGGTTGCTCCTGGCTGGTCAGGCTTGTCAGCTGTGTAAGCAGTTCCGGCATGTCGGAAGAAAAAATCGCTTCAAAGATGTTTTCCGGGGGATGGAAGGAAACCTTAGCCAGCGGATAATATCGGGATAAATAGGTCTGAATGTGTTCGATAACGACTGCAACAGAGTCCGGATTATTCAACCGGAAATAGATTTCCGCCTCAGAAGCTGTCTTTTCCGCCTCCCGGTTCAGAATAAACTGCTGCTCACCCACCAGGCCGGAAAATTGCAGGATGCTGTCGGGCAACGACTGCATCAGGCCTTCAACCCTTCTGGCATTTTCTTCAACATGCACCGGTTCATTCCAATCCAGTACCGTTACCACTTCAGTCTGCTCCATCTCAGGGAACTGACTTACACCGATGATCCGGTACAAGGGATAAATAAAGACTAAAAGAATTACAAAGACTGACAGATAGATGGCCCGGTATTTAAAGACGTGGCTGAAAGATTGCTCATAGGCTTTCTCGTAGTCGATCCGGTTAATCCTGCCCAGGAAACTATTATTGGAACCCTTGGGATTCCTGATAAAGAAAAGCCGGAAAAGTGTCGGTATCAGGGTAATCGAAACGAGGAATGAGGAGGTTAGTCCGATGGCCACGGCGATAGCCTCATCATAGAAAAGCGCACCCGAAATTCCACTCAGGAAAACCAAAGGAATAAAAACCGCGCAGGTGGTAAGTCCTGAAGAGATCAAGGGCCTGATCACCTCGTTGGTTCCGTGAATGCAGGCTTTATGAATCGTCTCCCCCCGGTCAAGGTACTGGTTGATATTGTCTATCACAATAATCGAATTATCGATCATCATGCCGACAGCCAGTACGAGGCCTGATAAAGAAATGATATTCATAGAGATACCAAAGAGGTAGAAAAGGAGAAAGCATACGATGAGAGAGATCGGGATACTGAAGGCAATGAGAATCGGTGAACGGAAATCTTTAAGAAACAAGAACATCACAACCATTGCCAGTAAGGCTCCCGACCAGAGGCTCTGTTTCAGGTTTCCAATGGAATAGGTAAGGATTTTGGTCTGGTCTTTCTCTATTTCAAAATTCAGGTCTGGGTAATTCTTCTGGTACTCAAGAATCAGCTTGTCCAATTCCGATTTAAGGTCCTCCATGCGGGCATCCGACTGTTTGATGAGGGCAAGGCAGAGCCCGGTTTTATCGCGATTGAGAAAGATTCCGCGGCGTTCCTGGGGCCTTATTTCCAGTTCTGCAATCTCCTTAATCTGTAGCATCCTGTCGCCACTTCCAAGATACAGATTCGCGACATCTTCCAGGTTTTTCAGATAATTGGTAAACTGAATATGGTACTGATAGTATCCTTCCCTCACCATAAGATTGCCGATACTCGCACTATTACTCTCAAGAGTCCGCAGAATATCCTGGTCTGTCAGGCCAAGACTATTCATTTTGTCGTTGTCTGGCCTGATCACCAGTTCAGGTTCCATAGAGCCGGTCACGTCGACCATCGCCACTTCCGGAAGCTGCTCGATACGCTTGACAATAACTGCCTTGACAAACTCACTCAGTTCAACCAGTTTCTCCGGATTTGCCCATTCGGTTTTATGAGTGATCAATAGGTTGAAAACAGGTATATCAGTAGCAGAGGCCTTAACCACCCGTGGCCGGTCGAGCCCCCGGGGAAGTCCTTCCATGGCATCATCTATCTTCTCATTGCACTCGATATAGGCATAATTGATATCCGTACCGTGGGTGAATTTCATCCGGACGATGCCGTAGCCATCCCGGGTTTCGCTTTCGATATTCTCAAGGTGCGCCACCTGCAGGAGCTGATTTCTCAGTCGGCTCACCACTGTGTTTTCCATCTCGCGCGCTGGAATACCGGTGTAAGTGGTCTGAACGGTAATCTCCGGAATATCAATATCTGGCATCAGTGAAACGGGCACCTGAAAAAAGGTGATGACACCCAGGAACAGGATCGCCAGGAACACCATGATCACAGCGATGGGACGGTGGATGAGGAAATTGACCATTAAGATTTACGATTTACGATGTCCGATTTCATTTTTCAACATACTTAAAGTCTATTTCGGCGTCGTGCGCGAGGTTGAGATTTCCACGTGTGATGATGGTGTCACCAAGCTGGAGCACTCCTTCCAGGACTTTTATTGAATATGAGGAGGAGTTTTCAAAGCCGGTTTCCACATAGTTCCAATAAGAACGGCCATCCTTGAGTGAAAAGACTACCTGCCGGTTATTTCTCAGTACCAGGGATTCTTTCGGAACGATCATGCAATCGGGCTGATTGAAGCGAATGAATACTTTTGCATTCATCCCTTCGACCAGCTTTCCGCTGGCGTTAGGAATCCGGGCTTTTACCCTGACCAGGCCATGGTCATCAATGAGCGGATTGATCTCGATAATTCTTCCGGCACAGAAAGTTGAATCCAGCGCATACGGTTCAGCGGTAATATCCTGACCGGTACGAAGACGGCCGAGTTCCCCTTCCATCACCGGGAAGACCACTTCAAATTCCTTATCGTTAATCAGAAAACAGAAAGGTTTATCGGTGGGAGGGAAGTTTTGGGGCTTACTATCCAGGCTGGCCACCCTGCCTGAAACCGGAGCCACTAAACGGGTATATTCGTACTGAATGGTTGCCTGCTGCAAGGCCAGGTCGGCCTCCTTAAAACCCGATGAGATATTCAGTCTTTCAAGGATTTCCGCAGGAATATCTTCCGGATTTCTGGCACCTGGCTTGTGTCCGATGATCTTATCCAGTCGCTCCAGCCGTGCTTTTTCCAGTCGAATTTTAGCCTGTTCCAGATCAATCTTTTCAAGATCATTTTCAAGCTCGGCGATCAACTGGCCTTGATTAACCCAGTTACCATTCTGGAAATATATTTTTGCCACGCGACCGGTTTTTCGGAAACTGAGAGATGCCTTAACAGATGCCTCAAGCTTCCCGTTGCTTACCAGTTCCAATGGAAAGCTGCCGAATTCAATTACACGCCCTTCCACTTTTACCGGATCTGCCTTGGCAGTAAGCTCCCCGGTTTTGTTTCCGAACTTGTTCTCCTCCTTCTTCTTACAACCACCGCCCATCAGGAGTATAGAGATGATCAACAAGCTAATTATCTGCGGTTTCATAGTCTATGATATTTATTTTTCCGTTTTTTTAAAGGCAAAAAGGCCGGGAGAAAGATGATGATAGCGAATACTGAAAAGATCAGGCCGCCCATAGTTCCCGCGGCCAGGGAAAACCAGAATACCTCATCCTGGCCGGCTGTAATAAAAGGCACCAGGCCGAGTACTGTCGAAAGGACAGTGAGGGATATCGGAATGATTTTCCCCTGATAGGCCTTCAGAAACAACCGGGCTGAAGAGAGCCGGGATGGTGCTGAACGCATATAGATATTAAAGTCATTGAGAATATACAGGGCTGCATTTACAACGATCCCGCTGAGAAGGATAAATGATGCAAAGGCACCCTGGTCGAGGCCGAGGTTGAACCAATAAAAAGTCAGGAATACCCCGACGAAGGAGATCGGAATGATCAGTACCACTGCAAGTGGCTGAATCAGGGATTCGAGGAGGATGGCGGTGATCAGGTAAATGATGAGGATCACCAGCAGAATCAGCAGAAATTGCTGATTTTTCTCCTCCTGCCACCAGCTGTATCCGGCTTCCTTGATATAAAAGCCCACCGGCAGCTGGGCGGCGATCTCTTCGATAACCCTCTTACGGTGCATTTCTGCCAGTTTATATGCTCCGTTAAATTTGTAGGCCACCGTGAGGATATATTGCTGATTCTCTTTGGTGATCGTTTTGCTGGCCAATTCCTTGTGAAGGTCCCCGAGTTCGGTCAGACGGATCATTGACTCTCCCCACTGAATCGGTGTGTTGCCCATCATCCAGATATCGAACCGGTCGGATTCCTGAGATTTCAGACGGATGGGTTCAAAGCGGTTATTGACAAATACGGAAGCATCTGCACTTTGGCGAATTGAATACCCTTCGAGATAGGAGTATATCTGGTTGGGCGAAAGTTTTTGAGCCTGCAGTTTCGCCGGATCCATGGAGAGACGATACTCAAAGAGCATGTCGCGCAGCCCCCAGCGCTCACTCTCGCCGATCAGGTAAGGCTCGGCGGCACGGGGGTGCTCCATCACTTTCCGCATCATTTGCTCGGCATAACCCGTCAGTTCCTCGAAATTATAACCATATAAAGTAATCTGCTGATCTCCAACCCGTTCATAAACAGAATTGGTAAAATACTGTCCTACGCCCACGACATTCCAGTCGGCCCCGGTAGATTGGTTGGCCAGCGAAAGCATCTGGCTATAGAGGATATAGGGAAATGCCCCCATCTCGAATTCCGGCTTGAATGTTATGTTGATGTACCCCTTTCGTGCACCCGTTATGGTAGTCCGGAACTGATCGATCTGTTCATATTGTTTCAGGTATCGTTCTGCCTCCACAGCGAGGTCGTTCATCTGCTGCAGGGTAGCACCCTGTGGCAGGCTGATCGTTACATTTATGGAGGTCCGCTCAGGCTCCCGGTACCGGTATCTTTGTGCAACCTTGGTGGTAAATATCCTGAGTGTGCCGCCGAGGATTTTGTCGGCAACGGGTTTGATCTTTTGAACATAGGTTTCACTGGCCAGGGTTCCGCGGTACAATTTATGGTACCATTCATCCCCTTCCATCCGGGTTGGCAGTTTGTGAATCGGCAATCCGAACAGCAGGATGGCTCCCACAATGAAAGCCCACCTGAACCGCTGTGAGAAGGCAATTACAACTGCATAAACCCGGCCAAACCGGGCTGCACGCCTGAGGCCACGCTTCTTTTTCCTCTTCTGCCGGCTCTTCAGCCCGATGAGTTCCATGAGGGAGGGAACCAGAAAAAGTGCGATTCCAAGCGAAACTGTAAGGCTTGTGATAAGGACATAAGAAAAATCCTTCAGCTGCAGTCTGGAGCTCTCGCCCAGGAACCGGATCACCGAAAGTGCGCCTACGGTGGTAGCTGTCGCTGCCAGAATCGCCAGAAAAATGTTCCGGTTGCCCTTGGTTTTGATATGATCCACCATCACGATGGTATTATCGATGATGATGCCCAGCGAGACGGTTATCCCCGCCATGGAATAGAGGTTGACCTCGAGCTTTAAGAGATAATAGAGAATAACTGAGATTAAAAGATTGGCTATGAGGCTGATGAATATAACCAGCAGGTACCGCAACTGCCGGCTGACCATCAGGACGAAAAGCAGCAGGATGGTAAAGGAAACAATGGTTCGCCAGACAATTTTCCGGATCTCCTCGCGAATATATTCAGTGGAATCAGTAGCTAACAGGATAAAGTAACCGGTT
>CAYQFT010000029.1:11177-28403 GCA_964416825.1 uncultured Porphyromonadaceae bacterium | reverse complement strand
CGATAGCGTGAAGATGACGGATGACCGACGACGGACGACCGACGATAGCGTGAAGACGACGGATGACCGACGACGGACGACGGACGATAGCGTGAAGATGACGGATGACCGACGACGGACGACCGACGATAGCGTGAAGACGACGGATGACCGACGACGGACGACGGACGATAGCGTGAAGATGACGGATGACCGACGACGGACGACCGACGATAGCGTGAAGGCAGCAAACATCCGTCATCAGTCATCGGTCGTCCGTCCCCTCTGGCCGGAATACCCCGCATTTCAGGATCCTCCCTCCGCTGACTCCATCATAGCGGGTTCGCTGAACGTGCGGCTTAAAAGCACAAGTTTCTATAAGAACAACGAGTTTAAAAACAACTTCATTTACGGGCAGACGCTGGTAGGCCTCTATTTCGAGCCGGTTCTCGAGTATCATCCCGATCGTAAAACCACCATACGCGCCGGAGTGCACCTGCTAAAATATTACGGCCGTGATTCTTTCGACCGTAAGCTGCCGGTAATCAGCATCCGGTATGATGCAACGGAGCATTTCAGCCTCATTTTCGGCACCCTCTATGGCACCACCAACCACGGGCTGATTGAGCCGGTCCAGAATTTTGAGGACTACCTGATCAATAATAATGAAAACGGGATCCAGCTGTTGTGGAACTATCCGAATTTCAGGTCCGATATGTGGCTTAACTGGGAACAGTTCATCAAGGTAGCCGATCCGTTTCCGGAAATGTTCCAGGCAGCTATGAATTCGGAATTCCGGCTCCTCGACTGGAAAGGCTTAAGCCTGACAGCCCCCTTCAGCATGGTTTTTCATCACGTGGGCGGAGAAATAGATACCTACTGGGGGCCGGGCGGAACAAAACTCAACCTGGTACACGGCCTGAGATTGAGCCAGTCCTTTCAGAAAGGCTTTGTTAAAAGCATTTACGGCGCCCAGAATTTCCTGGAGTTTATCGAGGTAAACCCTGATGATCGGATTACAATTCCTTATGGACGTGGTAGTTATTCACGTTTTGGGCTTGATACCCGTATCGGAAGTTTTGAAGCCGGATATTGGAAAGCCCTCAATTTCAGCGCTCCGAACGGAATGCCCATCTTTCTTTCAGTCAGCCTGAAAGATCCCACCTATTACCAGGCTACGCGTGAAATGCTGGTTCTTAAGTACCAGTTTCAGCGAAACCTGACCGATTTTCTGAGGATTGCATTCCGCTTCGAGCCCTATTATCATTTCGACACAGGTAGGATGGACCATTCATGGAGCATATACATGGTGCTGGATGAGGGGTTCTTTTTGGCGAACCTGAAGAAGAAGGGGGGAGGGGGATAAGGGCATTGGGGCACAAGGGCACAAGGGCACAGGGGCACAAGGGCACAAGGGCACAGGGGCACAGGGGCACAGGGGCACAAGGGCACAGGGGCACAAGGGCCTAAGGGCATGGGGGTAGGGACGCATACATGCGTTCTTATAAATAGAGGCGCCAGGGGATGCTGAGCCAGGGTTCTCCGGCATAATTAATTCCGATACGCGGTCCTGATTGGTATTGATTTACGGTTGGGGCATCCTCAATGCAGATTCTCGACGAGCTGCATAATGATTCTCCGTAGAAGGAGCGATCCATTCCCAGGTGTTTGGTTACCTTGCCCGGCCCTGATATTTCCCCTGCCCCCCTCACCAGAAGCGCCTCTGGGTGGCCGGCCGGACCGGTTACAATATTGAGCATCCAGTGCATGCCGTAAACCAGATACATATATATAACGCCCCCTTCGCCAAACATCACACGGTTTCTTTCGGTCATCCCCCTGCTTGCATGGCAGGCAAGGTCCTCCATACCCCGGTATATCTCTATTTCCGAAACAGGCAGCCTGATTTGGGTTCCGTCGCTGAAGGTCCTGACCAGGATTTTGCCGAGAATTTGCGGCGCAACTTCCAGAACGTCACGGGTGAAAAACTCCTTCGGCAACATAGTCCTGGCAGGTTGCATGATTGACAGGCCCTAATAATCAATCTTTATCTGCGATGCAAGCCAGTCGTCAAATTCCTGTCCGCTTCCCGGCAGCTTCAGATGTTCAAACGGGATCATCCTGTTGCCCGGATCTGCCGACATTTCCTGGTAAAGCTCGGCATCCCGGAAGCCGGCTTTGTCCGCATCGTGCCGGTCGGCTGCATAAACCACGCGGCTGATCCGCGACCAGTAAATCGCACCGAGGCACATCGGGCAGGGCTCGCAGGAGGTATACAGGGTGCATTCCGACAGGTTGAATGTATCCAGGTTTCTTGCTGCGAGCCGGATTGCCTGAACCTCAGCATGCGCGGTGGGATCCGGGATCCCAATCACCTGGTTGGCCGCTTCGGCCACCACAATTCCGTCCCTGGCAATCACTGCGCCAAAAGGGCCACCACCCCGGGCTACGTTCTCCCTGGCAAGGAGGATGGATTTTGAAAGAAATTCTATGTCCTGGGTTTTCATAAGTTAAATGCTCAAGGCTCAAGGCTCAAGGCAAAAGTAAGGGAAAAGATTGAAGTAGTAAGGAATAAGGCAGACCAGGCCAGCCGTGCAGGTATGTTAGTTTAAGTAAAAAGTATGAAGGAAATCCCGGTTTCCGAGGCCTAACCTGTAACCAGCAACCAGCAACCAGTAACCAGCAACCAGTAACCAGCAACCAGTAACCAGCAACCAGCATCCGCTCACTTCTCATCCGTCCCAAAGATAAACAGCGAATAGAACACCGCAAAAAACGCAACGCCGGCCTGTGTTTCGAGGGTATCTTCATTCAGGAAGGAGAGCATTGCCGCAATGAAAAACATCAGGACAAAATAAGAGTTAAACCGCTTCTCGAGTATTGCCGGAAGGATCAGTGAAGTCATGATCAGGGTAAATCCAAGAATTCCGAAAGCTATGAGGAAAGAGAGAAACTGGTTGTGCGCGCGGAGTCTCCAGGCCGGATCGAGCCTGGACTTAAGCTCAGTATATTTTTTGTCAAAGGACTGTTTGGTATCTCCGGTTCCGACACCGATCCATGGGTGGTCTGTAAAAATCGCCCATCCGGTTTTCAGGTATTCAAGCCGCTGGGTGACACTGTGACCGCTGGGGTTTGCGCCCTTCCGGTATTGGTCTATCTCCCAGATGGTTTCGTAAATCCTGACGCGAAGGCGCCTGGGCTGGCGGTAGAGGGAGTTGGCAAACCCTTTCTCTATCAGGCTCACGTCCTGCCCGGTCAGCTGGGAGACGCCATAGGCATCCTTGCGAAGCCCCAGGGAAGTGAGGTACCTGATCAGGGTATATTTCAGCTCCTGGTTTTTGTGATCCAGACCGTCATAATTCAGGTTGCTTCTCTGGTTCCAGGCGTCCCTCATCTCGGTTTCACATTGGTACAAACCCACACGGTAACCGTTTTCCACCATCCGGTTTTCCATATCATGCCAGTAGGCCGTTCCTTTTGCAGTAACCCTGTCGAGGTTCCCAATATCATCCCGCACCGTGGCAAACTTGCCTACCTGGTCAGAAAGGTACACGGCCACAAGCAAAGGCAGGGTCAAGACGCCAACCACAACAAACCACTTCACCATCAGGTCCGATTGTTTTAACCCCCATCTCAGCGCCAGGATCATCCCTCCCAGAATCAGCACCACAAGCCCGGTAAGGGATTTAAGCAGAAACAGGAATATGATCAGGTATAAGGCGAAAGGCAAAAGTCGAAAGTCGAAAGACCGTCCCCGTAGGGGCGACCTGCGGTCGCCCGTGTTGGCATCCCCGTCGCCCGCATTGCCCCCCGGATTCACGATATAATAAAACAATATAAACACCGCCAGATCAACCATCAGTGCGAACCGGATATGCGAAATAAACAGGCTCGTTTCACGATCAGAAGTATAATCTGCTGGCCCAATCCCCAGCATGATGCTCAGACTGAAAAGGCTGCCGATAATCACGGCAAGGACAAATCCGAGGAGAAGGAAGCGCAACTCCTTGCGGCTGATCTGGGGTATAGTCCCAAAGACTATTGGAAGCAAGAGCAAAGGGAGTTTCAATTTAAGATCATGAAACCCAAATGGGAGGTCATCGGTCCAGAGCATTCCGATGAGAAGGACAGCAACAATCAGCAGAAATATCCAGATGGCCGGTCTTGCGCGGAACCGGTTCCATTTTTCAAGGAATCGTCCTTCAACCAGCCAGAGGGCAACCAGGAGGATCTGGGAGGCGCTCGCAACATACTTTGAGAGCGGCAGGCTTCCCAGCATCACCAGTATTACCAGCAGGTAGGCATTTCGGAAAGAGAGCCAGCGGTAGCGTAAATCAGGGTTCATGATCAGATTATCCAGGCCAAAATTAGGTTTTCCACAACAGGTTTTGATAAGTTGTCCGGTTTTTAACCCCCTTTGGTAAAATATTGCGGTTTATTTGTATAAAAAACGATGTATTCGGTCGGAATATTGGCTCAGGGCCAGAAATGGCCCGATGTTCTTCGGGGAATGGCAGAGGCCTGCGGTTCTTCGGTTTCCGGCTGGATCAACCCGCTCTCCTCCCCGGCAGAGGCAATGGAAAAGCTGATCGATCAGTCGGACCTGATCTGGATTCCCGAAAAGATTAACGGTGGCATGGACGAGGCTATCAGCGTAATCCGCCGATCCCGGCATCTTTCACTTGGTTTTCCGGTATCGGATTTCACGGATCAGGCGGAATGCCTGGTTAAACTCGCCCAGGAAGCCCGGGTGCAGGTTCAGGTGGGCCATTCCGAGCGGCACCGGCTGGTTTTCAGGAGTTCTCTTGCCCACATAAGTCATCCCCAGCATATCCGGCTTACTCACCACCTTCCTGAATTCCTTTCTGAAGACAACCCACAGCAAATATTTCATGAAATACTGGCGGATCTTGACCTGGTTCTGGGGCTAACCGGCAGCCAGGCTAAAAAAGTCAGGACGCATGCCGCATTCCTCACCTCCGGAAAGCTTTTCCAGATTGATGCCCGGATTGAATTCCATAACGGATCCGTCATAAGCCTGACTGTAAGGCAGGGTTTGGGCGGGACCATCAGGGAAATTGAAGTGCTGCAGGAATCCGGGCTGGTACTGATCGACCTTGCCGGGGGACGCAGCAGCAGCAAAAGCCCGGGTAACAAAGGCTGGACCGTTCATCAGCTCTGGCCGTTGGTTGAGTCAGTAGATCCGGGCATTTCCGTAGATTTGCAAAAAGATGAAGATACTGCCAGGCAGTGCATCAATTTTATCCATGCCCTCCAGTTGGGCAAGAGGCCCCTGTCTGATCTGGAGGAAGGATATGCCGCGCTCGAAATCACGCGCCAGATCGAATCTTCAGTCGGCCGCTTTTAAACAATACCACCGGCAGGCACTCCTGCTGTCATTTACCGAGTTTTCAACAAAATACTGGTTGATAAACTTGGTGAGTAAAAAAATAATTGTATTTTTGCACTCCAATTCGTTCGAGGCTAAGTCAACGAATGGTGGATCAGCATATTAATTAAACAGACGGATTACAGTGAATACGTTAAGCTACAAGACCATCTCAGCCAACAAGGCAACGGTCGTTAAGGAATGGGTGGTGATCGATGCAACCAATGCTGTTTTGGGGCGTTTTTCATCCGAAGTAGCCAGCATGCTTCGTGGCAAGCATAAGCCCAGTTTTACCCCTCACGTTGACTGCGGCGACAATATTATCGTGATCAATGCAGAAAAGATTCGCCTGACCGGCAACAAAATGAACGACCGTATTCATCTCTCCTATACCGGTTTCCCCGGTGGGCAGAAAGAGTTGACTCCGGCTGCCATGATGGCAAAGAATCCGACCAGCCTGATCGAACATGCCGTTCGCGGTATGCTGCCGAAAACCCGTCTGGGTCGAGAAGTATTTAAGAATCTTCATGTTTATGCCGGAAGCGAGCATCCGCATGAAGCTCAGAAACCGAAAACTATTGAATTAAAATAACAGGATACAGAATTCATGGAAATGATCAATGCAATCGGCAGAAGGAAAGCGGCTATTGCCCGCGTTATTGTTAACGAAGGCAAAGGACAGATCACAATCAACAAACGTGACCTGGCCGACTACTTCCCCATGGACCAGCTTCAGTTTATTGTTAAGCAGCCGCTGAGCGTCCTTGAATTAGTCGGAAAATATGATATCCGCGCCAATCTCGATGGCGGCGGTATCAAAGGACAGGCCGAAGCTCTTCGTCTGGCTATCGCCCGTGCACTGGTTCTGATCGATCCGGAATGCAAAAAGACCCTGCGCGCCAGCGGTTTTCTCACACGTGACCCGAGAGTGGTTGAACGTAAGAAACCAGGCCAGCCGGGTGCAAGGAGGCGTTTCCAGTTCTCCAAACGCTAATATTCTCTGTATCAGAGTTTAGTTTAGTATCTAAACCTGGCGGACTCCCGTGGGCTTTGCTTCCGGGGCTACCCTCAGGTTGCTAAATCAGAAAGTAAACTAAGAACATAATTATGCCCAGAACAAATTTTCAGGAACTGCTCGATGCAGGGGTTCATTTCGGTCATCTCAAGCGGAAATGGAATCCCAACATGGCTCCCTATATCTTCATGGAGAAGAACGGGATCCACATTATTGACCTCCACAAAACTGCGCACAAAATCGACGAGGCCGCCGATGCCATGAAACGCATCGCCAAATCAGGCCGTAAGGTCCTCTTTGTTGCTACCAAAAAACAGGCTAAAGAAATTGTGGCCGAACGCGTAGCCAAAACCGGGATGCCGTTTGTTGTGGAACGCTGGTCGGGCGGCATGCTCACCAACTTCCCCACCGTCAGGAAAGCCGTTAAAAAGATGCTCTCCATCGACAAAATGACTGTCGACGGAACCTATGATCACCTGTCAAAGCGTGAACGCCTCCAGGTGGCCCGCCAGCGCGCAAAACTTGAGAAACTGCTCGGCAGTATCAAGGATCTTACCCGCCTGCCCGCCGCTCTTTTTGTGGTTGACGTTTCCAAGGAACATATCGCTGTTAATGAAGCGAAAAAACTGAACATCCCCGTATTCGGAATGGTCGACACCAACTCCGATCCGGAAAAAGTTGATTTCGCTATTCCTGCAAACGATGATGCCTCAAAATCCATATTCCTGATTACCGATATCATTTGCAAGGCCATCGAAGAGGGCCTCAATGAACGGAAAAACGAAAAGGACAAGGAAGGTACCACCGACAAGCCTAAGAAATCCGATTCGGAAGATGAGGAAGATGATGCCCCGGTAAAGAAAACTGTTCGAAAGCGCATCTCCAGACCAAGTGCTGAAGAAGGTGCTGCCGAGGACACTGAATAATTCTAAAAAATAAACATCATGGCTGATATTAAAGCTGCTGACGTAGCCAAACTTCGTCAAATGACCGGAGCCGGTATGATGGACTGCAAGCAGGCCCTCACGGAAACCAATGGTGATTTTGACCAGGCTATCGATATTCTCAGAAAAAAAGGACAAAAAATCGCCTCAAAGCGTGCCGACCGCGACGCCACAGAGGGTGCCGTTATTGCTAAAACCAATGACGACCATACTTTTGGCGTGGTTCTGGTGCTCAACTGTGAAACCGACTTTGTTGCCAAGAACGAAGACTTTGTAAAAAAAGCCTTTCAGATCGCAGACGCTGCCATCGCCGCAAAAGCAACATCGCTGGATCAGGTGAAGCAACTGACCCTCGGCGGACATACCATCGAGAGCGAAGTCATCAACCTTACCGGGGTTACCGGTGAGAAGGTTGACCTCTCATTCTTCAAGTGCCTGGAATCACCGCTGGTGATCCCTTACATCCACCCAGGCAACCGCCTCGCCACCTTGGTAAGCCTTAATAAAAAAATCGCTGACCTTCAGGCTGGTAAAGACGTCGCCATGCAGGTCGCTGCAATGAAGCCCGTTGCGGTCAGCAAAGACAGCGTTCCGCAGAGCATCATAGACAAGGAACTTGAGATTGGCAGGGCACAGGCCATCGAGGAAGGCAAAGCCGAAAATATCGTGGATAAAATTGCCCAGGGTAAATTGATGCGTTTCTTTAAGGAAAATACCCTGCTAAGCCAGGATTTCATTAAAGACCATAAAATTACGGTTGCTGATTATCTGAGCCAGATTGAAAAAGACCTCACCGTGCAGGACTTTATCCGCTTTACCCTCAACGACTAAGTATTCTATCAGGATTCAATTCCGATACTCCAAAATCCCGGCTTCCACCGGGATTTTTTGTTATCTTTCGGATTATATACTACAAAAATGAAAACGTATAAAAGAATTCTCCTGAAGCTATCCGGAGAATCACTTCTTGGTCAGTCGAGCCACGGTATCGATAGTATAAAACTGGAAAGTTTTGCAGCTCAGGTAGCTGAGATCCGGAAAATGGGCATCGAAACCGGCCTTGTGATAGGCGGCGGCAATATATTCCGTGGCCTCTCAGGTGCCCGTGCCGGTTATGACAGGGTAAAAGGTGATTACATGGGGATGCTGGCAACCGTTATCAACGGACTCGCACTTCAATCTGCATTTTTAAAGGTAAAGGTTCCTTCACGGTTGTTTACCTCGATACGTATGGAACCCGTAGCAGAATACTGGAATCGGGACAAAGTCAACCAGGCCCTTGCTTCAGGTGAAATCTGCATTTTTTCGGGTGGTACAGGCAATCCGTTCTTTACCACCGATACGACAGCAGCCCTCCGCGGGGTCGAAATCGACGCTGAAGTCCTTATCAAAGGTACACGGGTTGACGGTGTCTATTCCAGCGACCCCGAAAAAGACAAATCAGCTGTCCGGTATGAAACCCTCACTTTCGATGAAGCAATCAACCTCAATCTGAAAATTATGGATCAGACTGCCTTTACGCTCTGTAAAGAAAACAGCCTGCCGGTAATCGTTTTTGATATGAACCAGCCGGATAACCTCAAACGATTGCTGTCGGGTGAAAAAATCGGCACGATCATCCATATTTAGCCGGCAAATAAATAATTTTGCACTCTTTGACTGTTAATTGTATTTGCGATGAACGAAGAAGTTGAACTCATCCTGGAAGATACCGAGGAAAAAATGCAGCGCGCACTTAAGCACCTCGACAATGAGTTGTCCAAAATCAGGGCAGGGCGTGCCAATGTTCACATGCTCGATGGCATAATGGTGAACTACTATGGAAATCCCACCCCGCTTCAGCAGATTTCCAACATCAATACCCCGGATCCCCGCACCCTCGCCATTCAGCCCTGGGAGAAAAACATGATCGACCAGATCGAAAAATCAATCCTTGCGGCAAACCTGGGCCTTACCCCGATGAATAATGGCGAAATCATCCGCATAAACGTTCCGATGCTGACTGAAGAACGGAGGCGAGACCTGGTCAAACGTGTGAAAACCGAAGGGGAAAATGCGCGCGTGGGTGTCCGCAACAACCGCCGCGAAGGCAATGACCAGCTCAAAAAACTAATCAAGGACGGCCTCTCCGAAGATGCCGAAAAAGATGCTGAAGAACTTGTTCAGGTGATGACCGATAAGTATATCCGACAAATAGACGAAAAACTCGCAGCAAAAGAAAAGGACATTATGACGATCTAACGTCCTTCTTCCGCCGGGAAAATATGGAAGAAAACAAATTCACCCTCCTGAATGCCATAAATAGTCCTGCCGACCTTAAAAAGCTTAAAGAGGCCGATCTACTGCGCGTTTGTACCGAACTGAGGAATTTCATCATCGACGAAGTCTCCTGCAATCCAGGCCACTTCGGGGCCAGCCTCGGCGTTGTTGAGCTCACCGTCGCACTCCACTACATTTATAACACTCCCTATGATCAGATTGTCTGGGATGTCGGGCATCAGGCTTATGGCCATAAAATCCTGACAGGCCGGCGGGAGGTATTTAACACAAACCGGAAATTCAAGGGAATCAGCGGATTTCCCAAAATATCAGAAAGCGAATTTGACTCATTCGGAACCGGGCACTCCTCAACTTCTATCTCCGCAGCGCTGGGGATGGCTGTGGCCGCGAACAGGAAGGGCGAGCACGACCGGAAAACTGTTGCGGTGATCGGCGATGGCGCCCTTACCGGCGGCATGGCTTTCGAGGCCCTTAACAACGCCGGAATTGAACGGTCGAACCTGCTTGTTATCCTGAATGACAACAATATGGCCATTGACCCCAACCGCGGGGCGATCAGTGATTATCTGATGGACATCACCACCTCACGAACCTGGAACCGGTTTAAGGATGATACCTGGAAAATTCTAGGGGTTCTCAGCAAGATCGGGCCCGACACCCGAAGGATGGCCCAAACCCTCGAGAATGCCATTAAGCATATGATCCTTAAGCAGAGCAACCTGTTTGAAGCCTTGAATTTCAGATATTTTGGCCCTGTAGACGGTCATGATGTGATCCACCTGGTCAAGATCCTGAAGGATATGCGAAATATTGACGGGCCTAAAATCCTTCATATCCTGACAAAAAAGGGAAAGGGCTTTGAACTGGCAGAACTCCATCAGACCGCTTACCACGCTCCGGGCAAGTTTGACAAGGTTACCGGCGAAATCCTGGAGGAGAAAGAACAGGGATTCCCTCCCAAATATCAGGATGTATTCGGATTAACCCTCCTCGAACTGGCCGAAAAGAATGAGCGTATTATGGGCATAACCCCGGCGATGCCTACAGGATCTTCCCTCACCTTCATGATGGAAAAGATGCCCGACAGGACTTTCGATGTGGGAATTGCCGAACAGCACGCCGTTACTTTTTCTGCCGGTCTGGCTACTCAGGGCTATATCCCATTTTGCAACATCTACTCTTCCTTCATGCAGCGGGCTTATGATCAGGTTATTCATGATGTCGCACTGCAAAAACTTCCGGTCGTATTCTGCCTCGACCGGGGAGGCCTGGTTGGAACGGATGGGCCCACCCATCATGGCAGTTTCGATCTTTCCTATATGCGGCTGATTCCCAATATGATCGTATCATCACCCATGAACGAGGAGGAACTCAGAAACCTGATGTACACTGCCCAGCTTGAAAACCACGGCCCATTCGTGATCCGCTATCCGCGCGGCCAGGGGGTTCTTGCCGACTGGCGCCGTCCCTTCGCTGAGATTCAGATTGGAAAGGGCCGGTTGATCACGGAAGGAACAGGCCTGGCTGTTCTAAGTATCGGTCACCCAGGGAACTTCATTGCCAAAGCCATTGTTGAGGTGAAAAAATCAGGTCTCATGCCGGCCCATTACGACATGCGTTTCGTTAAACCGCTCGACGTAGAGTTGTTGCATGATATATTTAGCCGGTTTTCTAAAATCCTGACTGTCGAGGATAATTCTATTGTCGGAGGGTTTGGCAGCGCGGTGGCCGAATTCAGCCTCCTTCATGGATACAAAGCTGATATTCAGATGCTCGGAATCCCGGATGAGTTTGTCGAACAGGGCACTCAACGGCAACTTTATAAAGAATGCGGATTCGATCCTCAGGGCATCTCTGAAACAATTACCCGGATGATGGGGAAAGCATAAAAAAATTTCCCGGTTTTATCTTTCCGAAATTCCTCGTACTTTTATATTAAACTTAACCCGTTAGCATTATGTCCAGCCTCATACAAGCCATCATCGTGGACGATGAAGATAATAGCCTGGAAGCCCTGGCTATTCTTCTGCAAAAATATTGCCCCGACGTTCAGGTGATCGGATCCGCCCAAACCGTGGCTTCAGCAATTGAGTTGATCGATAACCTGAAGCCTGAGCTTGTTTTTCTCGACATTGCCCTGCCTGACGGGCAAGGGTTTGAAGTGCTCGAGGAGGTGGGATATTCTGGGTTTGAGGTTATTTTTACGACAGCTTATGATCAATACGCCCTCAAGGCTTTCGATTTTTCAGCTCTTGACTACCTGCTCAAACCCATCAGTGCCGAAAAGCTTCAGCAGGCAGTTGAAAGATTTGAAAAAATCCGGAAAGAAGAGAGTTTCGGCGATCGCATCTCGGTTCTGAAAGACAGCCTGAACAACCTCAACGAACGAATCATCCTCTCGTCCATGGACGGATTTGACGTATACAAGATTGCCGATATTGTCCGCTGCGAAGCAAATGGCAGCTATACCACCTTTTATATTAAAGGCGGTCAACGCATTATCACTTCCAAGACACTCAATAATTTCGAACGGCTACTGGCCGACCTTTGTTTTGTCAGGGTGCACAGCAAACATCTGATTAACCTGGAATACGTAAAAAAATACATCTCCGGGCGGGGTGGCTACATTGTTTTTGAAGATGGCACTCAGGTTGACGTTAGCGAACGGAAGAAAAAAGAGTTCATCCTTCGCATGAAAGGTCATGCCCGCACCACCTGATTTTCCTCATTTACAAAATATTCTACCCGGTTACCAAGATTTTACCCATCTGCTCTGAATAACATCCCATTTATTTGGAATTTATCCGCATTTATTGGTAATTTCAACACGCCGATCCCCCGAATTATTTTATGTTAATTTCTAATCAGGAGGTTTTTATGAAAAAATTTACTCTGGTACTTATTCTTATTCTGGTTCCGATGCTGGTCTCCGCGCAGAAGCCGGGAATCACGGCCGACACCTATGACAAGCAGGCGCCTGCCCGGAATGAACTCACCAAAAGCCTTAAGGGAGACGGGGACGTGTTTTGGTCGACCACCTTCAACTTTGTCGATCCCTCAAATCCCCGCGGATGGTCTTGGCCCGAGGGATGGATTTCACAAGACAATACCGAGTTCGGTAACGTCTGGATCTGGTCAAAAGACAGTATTCTTGGGTTATTCACGAAGTTGCCGGGTGTCAACTCCTACACACCTGAGGATGGCTGGCTGATTCTCCCATCCGATGCCTACAATTACCGCGACAATGTGCAGACCCTGAATAATGTGGATGCATTTATTCAGCTGGCGCCGATCGATTGTTCATCCAAATCCTCGGTAGTGGTAAAATTTTTCCAGCAATTCAGGACCTGCTGCGACAATGCCTATGTAGTATCCATGCTGATTTCAAATGATGACGGCGTACACTGGGCTGCCTATGACTGCAAGTTTGGTACCCGCGTGAATGACTGGGCTTCCAAGAATGATGTGGAAATCAATATTTCCGATGTGGCCGCCGGCATGCCTAAGGTTCTCATCCGGTTTCAATATTCCCAGGCCCGAGGCTATTTCTGGGCCATTGATGATCTCCGGCTAACCGAAGCCTACCATAATGAGCTCGTTTTGGAAGGAAGCTGGGCTTACATGTCAAATGGAGATCCTGAAGATGATGAAGGATTCATGCCTTATATCCCTTATAAGTTTATCCCGGGATCTGATTTTGGCAAGCATACCTTCATGGGTGCCTTCCTGAACCAGGGAATCAATGACCAGGAAGGTGTTGCCCTCCAGGTGAATGTTAACAAAGCTGGAAGCCAGGTTTTCACAGCTACTTCAGCCAAATCCGATATCTGGACCCTTGAGCGGGATACCGTTTCTCTCACGGACCAGCCTTTCCAGCCCGACGGCTTCGGCGATTACCACCTCGACTATAAAGCCGTTTCTGATATGGATGAACAGGTCCCTGCCAACAACAGCCGGACATTTTACCTTACCGTCTCCGACAGCATCTATTCACGCTGTGATGATCTCCCTGAGGATAACCAAAGTACTGCAGGATGGTCAGCTGGCGGAAACAGCGACGGAGACATGCTCGGAACCGTATATAAAATTACAGCACCTGTCGAAATCAACAGTCTGAGCGCTCTTATAACCCAGCGACTCGACCGTCCCGGTGCCGGAACCCGGCCGGGTTTTGAATGCCAGTTCTGGATCTACAAAAACACCGAGGAAGGATATATCCCGAGACTTTCATCAGGGGTTTATCAGCTTGAGCAATCCGATCTGGATGAATGGCTGACGATGGAACTGGATAAGGATGGCGAATCGGAATTCCTGGAGCCGGGAGAATACATTGCCGCAATCCAAACCTGGCATTTCGGGGGAGCCCGTGCCAATAACGGTCAGTTCCGCTTCTCTATAGGATACGATAAGACCTACAATACCCCTTCCGGCAAAACCCTGCAGGCCTGGATCGAATCCGGTGACTGGATCGAATGCGGCGGAAAGCTGAACATGATCCGGATGAATATCAAGGAAACAGGAGGCCCCTCAACGGGAACCGTTGTTTTTAATGTGAACATGAACAAGCAGATTCAGAAGGGATCCATGAACCCTGCAACGGATTTTGTTGATGTTGCCGGCACCTTTAACAATTGGACCGGATCCGGGCACCTTACGGATTCCGACGGCGACGGAATCTATTCGATTACCCTGAATAATATTCCAGCTTTTAAGGAGATCGAATATAAATACCGTATCAACGGAAGCTGGACAATCGGTGAATTCCCCAATGGCGGTCCGAACCGCGAAGCGATGGTCAGGTATTACACTATCCTCAACGACAACTATAACAACGGCATCAGCGTTCTCGGCGTTCCGGAAACAAAGCTTTCAACTGAGTTTACCGTGTATCCAAACCCGGCATCGGAATCCGTCACGCTGGCCATTGCCAACAAAGAGGTTCGCGATGTAACCATAACCATAACAACCCTGCAGGGACAAACCGTGTTTTTCAAGGAACTAAAATCGGTTCTTAGTCAGACTGAAAACCTGGATCTGGCAGGTTTTGCAAAAGGAATCTATCTGGTTAAAATAAACGGGGCTGTGTCAAAATTGATTATCGAATAATCTTTTACCGTTCTCTCAAAAAAGGCTGCCTGAAATAGGCAGCCTTTTCTCACTATACAAAAAACACCCAGTTGTGGTTTATCAGATCAATTTATTCCTGTAATTTGGTTAGCCAACTATGAAAACAAACATTTATTATAAATCGCATATGAAAAGATTTACGCTCTTGCTTGTATCGCTTGCTCTTTTTAGTTTGGCTTATGGCCAGAAGATCAAGCAGACGGTCAGCCATCAGCCCTATGCCACCGAGCAGAAAATGATGGTTACTCAGAATGAATCAAGGCTGAAGGCCGAAGGAGACGTTTTTTTCTCCGAAACCTTTGACTTTGCAGATCCTTCAGCCGAACGAGGCTGGACACTTCCTGCCGGCTGGCAGATTAAGGATGAAAATGACCTTGGCCATTTTTGGACCTGGCGCGCCGGCGGAGACAGCATTAAGGGGAAATACACTTTTGAACCCGGACACCGGTATTCAAAATCGAAGGATGACGGATTCTTCGTTTTGCCCATGGATGAGTATAACTTTGTCGATGGTGTCAACCTGAGTGTTGGCGGAAATTCGTGGTTCCAGCTTCCGGCCCTTAACTGCTCAAACCGCGCTTCGATCATATTGAAACTGTCTCAATATTTCAGAACCTGCTGCGGGAGCAGCCCGGACGTCAAGATTTTGATAAGCAACGACGAGGGCGTTCACTGGGCTTCATTCGATATGCGGTTAGGAACACCCACAAACAGGTACTGTATCAATCCCTATCCTGAGGTGAATATTTCCGAAGTTGCCGGTGGTATGCCCAATGTATGGATCCGTTTTCAATTCAACAATAACAGCCACTATTTCTGGTGTATTGATGACCTGGTGCTCATGGAGGGTTACCGTAATGAATTGCAGCTCGAAAACGCATGGTTCCTTAGCACGGACCTCTCAGCAGAAAACCTGGACGAGGGCTTCGTTTATATGATTCCCAACGTGCTCACCGGATCCAATGGCTTTGGAGGGTATACATTCCGTGGAGCCTTCATTAATACGGGGTATGAGGACCAGGAAGAGTGCAAACTCAATGCGCAGGTCTTCAAGAACGGCATCCCGGTTTACAACCAGAATTCAGAGGAAGTAACCGATATATGGTCTTTGCAAAGGGATACCGTCGATCTTACCACACCTTTTATACCCGATGGCTACGGAAACTATAAAATGGTTCTGACCGCTCAGCAGCGTCAAAACGATGGTGTACCGGAAAACAATACCACTTCAGACACCTACCTTATCACCGACAGTATTTACTCCATCGGGGACTGGGAAAATGAGGCTTATTCAAGCACGGCAAGCTGGGGCAACAACGACGGTGACTATCTGGGATGTGTGTATGACATAAGTAAACCCGTCGAGGCAAACTCCATTTCCGTCTACCTGATGCAACGAAAAGAGAATCCTCAGGCAAGCACTCAGATTGGATACGGATTCCAATATTTTATTTTCTATTGGAATGAAGAAGCCGGTGAATGGGTTGAACTCATCTCAGCAGGCTTTAATCAGGCCACTGCTGAGAACCTGAATACATGGATCACCATGCCCCTTGAAAAAGACGGGGAAGCTGAATTCCTGACCCCCGGCCAATACATTGCGGCCATTCAGGGGTTTCACGGGGGAGGTGACGGACCTGACAATAATGTCTACCGATTTACGATCGGTTCGGATTTGTCGCATAAATACAATTCCAACAAATCGGTTTACAAGCTTATTGATGGTGAGGGTTGGAGCGTAAACGCCACTGACCTCTCCATGATTCAGCTTAACCTCAACGCCACGGGTGCCCCCACCTCTGCGGATGTGGTTTTTAACGTCGATATGACGCTCCCGATTGCCAACAAGTATTTCAACCCTGCCAATGGTGATTATCTCGATATTGCCGGTACGTTTAACAACTGGACCGGATCTTCACACCTGACCGATGTGGACGGCGATGGAATCTATTCCCTGACCGTTCCCGGGTTGAATGTATTTAAGAATATCGAATATAAATACCGGATCAATGGCAACTGGAACACCTCCGAGTTCCCGGCCGGAGGAGCAAACCGTGTTTACAGGGTTACGTTTTACAACATGCTTTCCGATGTTTACAACAACGGAATAAGCATGGGCGTAGACACAAACCCACTGATTGCTTCTATCCATGTGTTCCCGAACCCGAGCGAAGGTCTGTTCACCCTGAACATTTCAAACCCCGAAGCAGCTGCGCTCTCTGTATCGGTAACGAACCTGCAAGGCCAGGTTGTTTATGAGAAGAAATTCGGACAAGTTCCTTCAATTAGCGAAACCCTTGATCTGACGCGCTTTGCCAAAGGGATGTATTTCCTGAAAGCCAATAATCAGGTTATCAAACTCGTTGTGAAATAGTTTATCTAATCCAAAAACCTTAAACCCCGGTTTCACCAACCGGGGTTTTTTATATCTTTGCCCCCTCGCCCAGATGGCGGAATTGGTAGACGCGCTGGTCTCAAACACCAGTAACAGC
>CAYQFT010000029.1:0-11077 GCA_964416825.1 uncultured Porphyromonadaceae bacterium | reverse complement strand
CCTCGCCCAGATGGCGGAATTGGTAGACGCGCTGGTCTCAAACACCAGTAACAGCAATGTTGTGCCGGTTCGACCCCGGCTCTGGGTACGCTTCGCGAAGGCGAAAGAAAAATGGCGAAAGAAGAAAGAAGATCCGTAAATGGGTCTTCTTTTTTGCTTTATTATACCCCCTTTCTTATGTAGAATTATAATCCAATATCGAATCAGATTTGTGTTTGATTTTATTAATGATATCGTGGGTTATATTTATTCATTTTTAAAAATAATACTGTACAATATATATTTGTGTGCGATAATTCCATATATTTATTGAGTTATTGCTATTCAAAACCATGAATACTCCAAGAAACCTTGAAGATTTTAAAAAGTGGCTTCAGGCTAACCAGGGTAAAACAGTTTTTCTGCAGTACGATAACAGAAAATCGGTAAATAAAACCCTGACCATCGTCCGGTCCAACAGCTCATCCATTTATTTGCAGGATGAAAAAGGCGAGACTTTAAGAATTCCCTTCCCTAAAAAGGGTCACTACCGGTTTCATGAGGATTCTTTCCGGTTATCGAGCCGTGATTTCAAATATTCACTGGTTAGCTCAAAGCCAAAAACCCGGGGAAGTCACTTCTTTTCTGACCCTGAACCCGCTATTAGCCTGGATATCAACACTTCTGATGTCAACTCCAAGATCAAAGCCTACCTGGCGATGTATCCTGAAGGCCATACTTTCAGCGAAAAAGAAAAGTCTATCCTCAAAAAATATACTAATACCGGCCCCATCTATCAAAAACCCGCGTATCATATACAGCAGAGCATCGCTGAACAATGCTGGAAACTGGCAGACCGATTTGGGTTTCAATATGGGGGCAATGTTTTGGATCCCGCGGCTGGCGTAGGCTGTATGCTTGAATACTCCGTCAGGTCAATCGCCAATGTTACCCTTATTGAACCTGATCCAATGGCCGCGAGAATTCTGCGGATTCTGTTCCCTAAAGCCAGGGTACTGGAGAATGAATTCCTGCGGACCATTCTTGGTTCAAAAGACAAAAAAACCGGTCAGCTAACCGGGTTTCCCGGCGCACCTTATGACCTGATAATCAGCACTCCACCGATAGGATCCTGGACGGGTATTAGCGACATGGAAGAGATCAGGCGAACACAGGCAAATGGCATCTCGGAATACTACCTGTCGAGGGCTATCGATCTTCTTAAACCCTCTGGATTGATTGTCTATGTACTTAGAAATGAGTCCCTTTCGAAGGGTAAAAGCTTTCTTGAACTCGGGTTGTCACCGTGCCGCAAAATTATCGATCTTAAAGCTGAGCTTTTGGAAGCGTTTCGGTTTCCAAAATTAAAGGTTGATGGCATCCCAATAAACAGCGATCTTGTTGTGTTTAGGAAAAAATAATTCCCCTGATTATTCTTCCAATTATTCTCCTTTTTCTACCTTTGAAAGAAAACCCTATGCCCTACTCCGCAAGGTTTTATCTGAAAGACCCAGCATCCGAGAAACCAACCCTGATTTTTCTGATCCTGAAATTCGGGTTCTTTGAAATATCAGAAGGGAGAAAAAAATACCGGCACTTCAAATACTCTACCGGTGAACGGGTCATTCCCAGCCGCTGGGACAAGGCTTGCTGCCGCATCAGGGTAAAGTCGGGTTTCACCGGAGCCACCCAGGTTAATAAACTCTTGGACACATATGAGGATCAGATAATCCGGATCTGCAGGCAAGCTGCCATTATCGGCATTCCCATAACCCCGGATTACCTGCGAAAGGGGATGGACGACCATTTCTGCCGTAAACCTTCGGTGCCCAAGGGTTCACTGCTCCAAACCTGGAAGACCCTCAAAAAAACCAATCCGTAATATTTTACTAAATTTGCACCCTACTTAATTTATTCAACATGGGAAAAGGCGATAAAAAAACCAAGCGTGGCAAACTGTTCATGAATTCCTTCGGCGTATCCCGTCCGAAGAAAAAGGATACCGTGGTTGCTGCTAAAGCTGAGGCTAAGAAGTAGCGGATAAGGGCTCAAGGGCACAAGGGCTCAAGGGCACAAGGGCACAAGGGCACAAGGGCACAAGGGCACGAGGGCATAGGGATAGTAAAGATGAAGGATCCTGATATAAAGGAGGGGGGAGTGGAAGGTCTTACCAAACAGGAGGCTTTTGACCGGAGGTATTTGCGAATGGCCAGGATCTGGGCTGAGAACTCCTATTGCGTTCGCCGTAAGGTAGGAGCTCTTCTCGTCAAAGACAGAATGATTATTTCCGATGGATTCAATGGAACCCCAATCGGATTTGAGAATATCTGCGAAGATGAGGAGGGACATTCTAAACCCTATGTTCTTCATGCAGAAGCAAATGCTATCTCCAAGGTTGCCCGTAGCAGTAATAATTCAGAAGGGGCAACCCTCTATATCACTGCCAGTCCATGTATGGAGTGCGCCAAGCTGATCATACAATCAGGTATTGTGCGTGTGGTATATGGCGAAAACTATCGTCTTGCCGACGGAATTGAACTCCTCCACCGAGCAGGCATTGAAGTCGTTTTTCTATCTGTAGAATAACAGGATACCTAAAAACATGTCGGGAAAAAATTCACGGCTGGCCATTTGGCTTCCATTGGTACTTGCATCCTGCCTGATTGCCGGCATGCTGATCGGCAAATTCTTCAGCAGCGGCAGCGGAAATCAGATGCCGGTGAAAATCTTTGCCGGCCAGAACAAGCTTAATTCCATTCTGGAATTTATAGGCGCCAATTATGTAGATTCCATAAAAATTGACACCCTGACCGAAGAGGTTATCCCTACTATTCTCGAAAAGCTTGATCCTCATAGCGTTTACATTCCCAATAAGGAGCTTAAAAGCGTTAACGAAACGCTCAGGGGAAATTTTGATGGTATCGGAGTCCAGTTTAATATGCAAAACGATACCATCCTGGTGATTCAAACGATCAAGGGCGGACCCTCATCCAAAGCAGGGATCATGCCGGGCGATCGAATCATCAGCGTAGACGGCATTGCAGTTGCAGGGGTTAAAATGCCCGAGGACAGCATTGTGGAACGTCTGAGGGGACCCAGGGGATCCGAGGTAAAAGTCGGAATATGGCGGCAGCGGTCAAAAAACCGCATGGTTTACACCCTGAAACGTGGAATAATTCCTGTTTCCAGTTTGGACGCGGCTTACATGATTACCCCTGAAATAGGCTATGTTAAGATTAATACCTTTTCACAGACCACTTACAGCGAATTTCAATCCAGCCTGGCCCTTCTTAAAAAGCAGGGGTGCAAAAAGCTCATAATGGATCTCAGGGGAAACGGAGGCGGAATCATGGATCCTGCCATCCGGATCGCCGATGATTTTCTGAAAAAAGGTGAACTGATTGTTTATACCGAAGGCCGGTCTAGGCCCCGTGAAGAATTCCGGGCCACTCAGGAAGACCTCGGCGAAAACCTTGGTCTGGCGATCCTGATTGACGAAGGTTCGGCCTCGGCATCCGAAATTGTTGCCGGAGCCATTCAGGATAACGACCGTGGATGGATCATTGGCCGTCGCTCATTCGGAAAAGGACTGGTGCAGGAACAAGCCATGCTTACCGACGGTTCAGCTCTTCGTCTGACTACCGCCAGATATTATACCCCAACCGGCCGTTCGATCCAAAAACCTTACAAAAACGGCATGGATAACTATTACCACGATATCATGAGCCGCTATCGTAACGGCGAATTCATGACATCAGACAGTATCCATTTCAATGACAGCCTGAAGTTCACCACCCCAAAAGGCCGTGCAGTTTATGGAGGCGGCGGCATCATGCCCGATTTTTTCATTCCGTATGACACGGCGGGTATTACGCCATTCTTTGTTAAAATTAACCAGGCTGGCCTGATCTATCGGTATGCCCTTACCTGGTCCGATGAGCACCGGGAAGAGCTTTCCGTTTTCACTCATGCTGATGAACTCTCTGATTATCTTGATTCTAAAAATATCACAGCCCAGTTCAAAACCCATCTGATTACAAAGGGCTTTATCCCTTCGGCTACTGATTGGAAAGAATCCGGACTGATTGTCGAAACCCAGCTCAAGGCCTACATCGCGAGGAACTTCCTCGACAATGACGGATTCTATCCTATTATTCAGGCCATAGACAACACCTTAAACCAGGCGGTAGCTATCCTGGCTTCGAGAACTCTTTAAACCCGAGAACTCTTTAAACCTTTCTGCCTCTGCCCCGTCAAAACGGTGTAAATCAATTGGAGGTAAACATGAAAGGTTCAAATTTAAAATCAACCCTTGCGGCTACATTAATACTTGTCTCCGGATTTCTTGTCGGATTACAGGCACAGCCAGGCCGGGGAGGCAACAGAGCGTATGGCCGGCCGATGCCGGGCAGGATGGTAGGAGAAGGCTCCCCCAGGGATAGCGCTTTAGCAAAATTCAAACTGACAGAAGAGCAAAAAAATAAGATTGCCACTCTGCAGGAAGCCCGTCAGGCGCAAATGAAGGAAATGCGGGAGAAAATGAAGCAAAGTCACAAGGATTTCCAGGAATCTGTTGGCAAGATATTGACTCCTGAGCAAATGCGTTTATGGAAAGCCCGTCAGCACCGGCAAATGATGATGCGGGCACACGGTCCGATGGGAATGAGGCAGCGTGGACCCGGCTTTCACGAAGGCAGAGGGTATATCCAGCGGCATGGCGAATCTGGCTCACGCCAAAGGCAGCACGGCAGCCACCGTGGCGAACGCTAAGAAAAGTGAATGGAAAGAAACGACCCGGGCTCAGAGCCCGGGTTTTTTGTCCCAACCTCTGTGTATTTTAGCGGGATGAAAAAAGGTCTACTATTTCTGGCAGGTATACTCGCTGCACTTACTCTGCCGGCACAGCAGCCGCAGAGAATCCTCAAAATCGCAGTAACCACCGATGTACATGGCGCCTATTTTCCTGCCGACTGGTTCACGGGCAAAGCGATTCCCGGTTCACTCGCGCAAGTCAGTACCTGGGTTAAGGATCAGCGGTCCAGGCCAGATCAGGATCTGATTCTTCTCGATAACGGCGACCTTATCCAGGGAGATCCGGCCTCCTACTATTCCAACTATATTGATACTGCCGGCCTAAACATCGCGGCACGTATCCTCAATTACATGGGATATGACGCCGCTACCGTCGGCAATCATGATATCGAAGCGGGGCATCCCGTGTACGACAAGCTCGTGAAGGAGTTCCGGTTTCCTTGGCTGGCTGCCAATGCAGTCAGGATTTCAACTCAGAAGCCATGGTTCCACCCGTACACAGTGATCCGGCGGGCAGGTTACAAAGTTGCCGTCATCGGACTGATTACGCCCAAAATTCCGGATTGGCTTCCCAGGGAGCTATGGGCAGGAATGGAATACAAGGACATGATCGAGTCGGCCCGATACTGGATAAATCAGGTTGAACGTACGGAAAAGCCTGACCTTGTCGTAGGCCTGTTCCATGCCGGGGTAGATGCCGCTTACGGAGCCCAGTCGGCAACAAAACCAATGAATGAGAATGCTTCCCGTCTTGTGGCTGAACAGGTTGCAGGGTTCGACATCATTTTTACCGGGCACGACCACCGTCACTGGAACCTGAAAGTTGCCGGACCCTCAGGAGATTCGGTGCTGATACTGGGTTCGGAGAGCCGGGCGGAGGAGATTGCGGTGGCGACGGTAAGGGCACAGGGGCACGAGGGCACAGGGGCACAAGGGCACAAGGGCATGGGGGCACAAGGGCACAAGGGCACAGGGGCACAGGGGCATGGGGGCATAAGGGGGGAACATGTAATAATATCAGATTACACACCGGATCCGGAGTTTATGCATCGTTTTTCGGGCTATATCGACACGGTTCAGAAGTATGTGGACCAGCCTGTTGGGATCATTACCAAAAAAGTGAGTACCGAAGATTCCTATTTCGGACCATCGGGGTTTACCGACCTTATTCACAGGGCACAGTTGGACCTTACCGGCGCAGATATTTCGTTTACGGCACCGCTGTCATTCCGGGCTTTCCTGGAGGCAGGAACCCTTACAGTTAAAGATCTTTTCAAACTTTATCGATTTGAAAACCAGTTGTATACCATTAAATTGAGTGGGAGGGAAATTCTCGGGTACCTCAACTTCTCCTATTCACTCTGGATGAAACAGATGAAAGGCCCGGATGATCCCATGCTTAACATGCAGCTTCAGACCGATGGTGCATGGCGGTTGCGCAATGCCTCCTATAATTTTGATTCGGCCCTCGGAATAGATTATATCATCGACCTTTCAAAGCCGGCCGGATCCATGGTTACGATCCGTTGCTTTTCGGACGGCAGGCCTTTTGAGGAGGACAAAACATATACGGTTGCCATGAATTCCTACAGGGCGAGCGGCGGCGGAAACCACCTCCTCCAGGGAGCCGGGCTTGATAAAACAGAAGCTGAGAAAAGGATCGTAAAAAGTTCGTCGATGGATTTCCGCTTTCTGCTTACCGGGTGGATCCGGAAACAGGGAACAGTTGATCCTGTCAGCGGAACGAACTGGAAGGTGATACCGGAAGATTGGATACATAAAGCAGCTCCCAGGGATAAAGCCAGGCTTTTTGGACCAGCCGGCTCACTCAACTGATTTCCGGCCTATATTTTATTCAGGAATTTCAAGATACCGTCAGCAGCCGTCTGCTTTTCCTCAAAAAACCCCATGTGCCCCGAATGCTCCAGGATGAGCCTGTCAGAACCAGATGGAAGCAGGGTTCGCATAGATACCTCCTCAAAAGAAATGTATTTGTCTTTTTTTCCGATAATCTGCAGACAGGGAACCTGTGCAGCTGCAAGTACCGCCGACCTGTCGGGCCTGGCCATCAGGCCACGGATTGCGGCAATAATGCCCGCATCCGTTGTTTGCCGGGCGATTCGCTGGGTAAAATGCAGCTCTTTTTTGAACAGGTCCAGGGTATCTTCGGCGAACATGTTCGGGATGTTTTGCTGAACCAGCAGGTTACTGTGCCCCTGTTCCACAATCCTGATCTCCCGGTTTCGTTTTTCGATCACGGCAGCTGAATCCGCCAGGGGATGGCTGTGAAAGAGAGATATTCCCCGGAGTCTTTCGGGGTGATGTTCAAGCATCGCCAGGGCTGTGTATCCGCCCATGGAGTGGCCCACCGCAAAGCTCTTTTGAATTTCCAGATGATCTAAAACCGCAACTACTGACCGGGCCATTTCCTCCATGGCTGAGACCGGTCCGGGTATTCCCGATTGCCCGTGGCCCGGAAGGTCGATGGAAACCACCCTGAACCCGCCCGGTAAGGCTTTGATAAAGGAGGTCCAGATGTTCAGTGACTCCAGGTACCCGTGAAGAAAGACCAGCGCCGGTCCTTTGCCATGCTCGCAATATCTAACCTTATATTCTGCTGTATGGACAAATCCCGTTTTCATTTTCCAAAAATACCAATCTATAGTCATGAATTTTTGCAAAATCAAGGTGAATGGCTAATTTCATCCGTTCGTCTAAAACCTATTACCATGTCCAACTTTCTTAACTCCTCCATCGGGAAAAAGTTTCTTATGAGTATATCAGGGCTCTTCCTGATATCCTTTTTGCTCGTGCATCTGGTGGTAAACTCCATGATCCTGTTTGATTCAACAGGGGTGCTTTTCAACCAGGCGGCACATTTTATGGGGACAAATCCCGTCATCAGGATAGTGGAGCCGGTGCTTGCCATTGGGTTCATCCTGCACCTCATATATGCGGGCATTCTGACCCTGCAGAACCAGACCGCACGGCCGGTTGACTACAAAAAGCAACAATCGGGCAACAGCAGCAAGTGGGCTTCGAGGAATATGTTTATCCTCGGTTCCCTGGTTCTGATCTTTCTGGTGATCCACATTTCCAATTTTTTCTGGAAGATGAAGTTCACCGGTCATGAACTTCTTGAGCACGGATCATCCGATGGGATAGAAAACGCTTATTTGCTGGTTACCAGCTTCTTTATCGACTGGTGGTGGATTGTTATCGTATATGTTGTCGGTGCCGTCGCCCTGGGATTCCACCTGTCTCACGCATTCTGGGCCGCCTTTCAGACTCTCGGGCTCAGCAATATCAAGTGGCGGAAAAGGCTTGACTTTTTAGGACTCCTTTATACGATACTCGTTGCAGGAGGTTTCGCTTTAATTCCGATTTGGGTCAAAATTGCTTCGATGCTATAAATTCGTACGGGAAAAACCCGGGAGGACCATGGGTCTTCGGGAGGACCATGGGTCCTCCCCTACGGGTAACAAAATCAACGATTTCAACCGTTTCAACCATTTCAACCCATAAAAAATGAAACTAAACGCAAAAATTCCATCCGGCCCATTGGCCGAAAAATGGACCACATACAAATCCACGCAGCATCTGGTCAATCCCGCCAACAAGAGGAAATTCGACATCATCGTGGTGGGAACCGGGCTTGCCGGTGCTTCGGCAGCCGCATCACTCGGAGAGCTGGGTTTCAAGGTTAAGAACTTCTGTTATCAGGATAGTCCCAGGCGCGCCCATTCCATTGCTGCCCAGGGCGGGATCAATGCCGCCAAGAATTATCAGAATGACGGAGACAGCGTGTACCGGCTTTTTTACGACACCATTAAAGGCGGTGATTACCGTGCCCGCGAAGCCAATGTTTATCGCCTGGCAGAGGTGAGTAACCGGATTATTGACCAGTGTGTGGGTCAGGGAGTTCCCTTTGCAAGGGATTACGGCGGATATCTGGATAACCGCTCTTTCGGCGGCGCTCAGGTTTCCCGTACTTTCTATGCACGGGGCCAAACCGGACAACAGTTGCTGCTTGGTGCTTATGGCGCCCTGAATCGCCAGATTGCTGCCGGCAACGTAAAGATGTATACCCGTACTGAGATGATGGATATCGTGGTTATCGACGGGGTTGCACGGGGAATTATCTCAAGAGACCTTGAAACCGGAGCACTCGAGGCACACTTCGGCCATGCGGTGGTACTGGCAACCGGAGGATACGGAAACGTATTTTTCCTTTCAACCAACGCAATGGGTTCCAACGCCAGCGCTGTTTGGAAGGCCTATAAAAGAGGAGCCTTCTTTGCCAATCCGGCTTTCGTACAGATCCACCCCACCTGCATTCCGGTTCATGGCGCATCACAGAGCAAACTTACCCTGATGAGCGAAAGCCTCCGGAACGACGGTCGGATCTGGGTGCCAAAAGAAAAGGAAGATGCCGAAAAAATCAGGGCAGGCAAGCTGAAGCCTACGGATTTGCCGGATGAAAAGCGCGACTATTATCTCGAGCGGCGGTATCCCGCATTCGGGAACCTGGTTCCGCGGGATGTGGCTTCCCGTGCGGCAAAAGAACGCTGCGACGCCGGGTTCGGCGTAGGTTCAGGGCAAGCCGTATATCTCGATTTTAAGGATTCCATCAACCGGCTCGGTCAGAAAGTGATCGAGGAACGGTATGGCAATCTTTTCCAGATGTATGAAAAAATCGTGGATGAGAATCCCTATAAAACCCCGATGATGATTTACCCGGCCATCCATTATACCATGGGCGGACTCTGGGTGGATTATGAGCTGCACACCACGGTTCCGGGTTTGTTCGCCATCGGCGATGCCAACATCACCGCCCATGGCGCCAACCGGCTCCGTGCCTCCGCCCTGATCCAGGGACTTGCCGACGGATATTTCGTCCTCCCCTACACGATTCAAAACTACCTGGCCGGCCAGCTGAATGTACCGAGAATGGACCCGGCGGCTAAACCGGAGTTTAAAGCTGCACTGGACGTAGTACGGTCGGATATCGATAAGCTGATGAATATCAAGGGGAAACGCACGGTCGATTCTTTGCATAAGGACCTCGGTCTCATCATGTGGGATCATGTCGGCATGGGAAGAAATAAAGAGGGTCTCGAGGCCGGCATCAAAAAGATACAGGAGGTCAGGGAATCCTTCTGGCAGGATGTCAGGATCCCGGGGAGCTCAGACGGAATGAATATCGAGCTTGAGAAGGCCAACCGGGTTGCAGACTTTCTGGAACTTGGAGAGCTGCTTGCTCAGGACGCCCTGCACCGCGAAGAATCCTGCGGCGGGCACTTCCGTGAAGAACACCAGATGGACGACGGGGAAGCCCGGAGGAACGATGACAAGTTCAAGTATGTTGGAGCCTGGGAATACAAAGGCCCGGGAAAAGCAGATGAACTTCACAAGGAATCTCTTGATTATGAATTTATTGAAGTAAAAACCAGGAATTACAAAGAATAATACCATGGATCTTACACTTAAAATATGGCGTCAGGCTGACCGTAAAGCCAAAGGCAAATTTGAGACCTATTCCATCAAGAATATTTCCCCCGACAGCTCTTTTCTGGAGATGCTCGATGTGCTCAACGAACAGTTGGTTCGTGATAATGCGGAACCCGTGGCTTTCGATCACGACTGCCGGGAGGGTATCTGCGGAATGTGCAGCCTCTTTATCAATGGCCGCGCCCACGGACCGGATGAGAGCATCACCACCTGCCAGCTGCACATGAGGAAATTCAAAGACGGGGATACGATCGTAATAGAACCCTGGCGGGCCGGCGGTTTTCCGGTGATCAAGGACCTGATTGTCGACCGGGGTGCCTTCGACAAGATCCTGCAGGCCGGTGGATTCATCTCTGTGAACACCAACAGCGTTCAGGACGGAAACGCCATTATCATACCCAAGGAAAAATCCGATGAAGCCATGGACGCAGCAGCCTGCATTGGCTGCGGTGCCTGCGTGGCAACATGCAAGAACTCCTCAGCCATGCTGTTTGTGGCATCTAAGGTTTCACAACTCGCCCTGCTTCCACAAGGCAGGCCCGAAGCAGTTAGGAGGGCAAAAGCCATGGTAGCCAAAATGGACGAACTGGGTTTTGGTGGCTGCACCAACACCGGCGCCTGTGAAGTGGAGTGCCCGAAGAATATCTCATTAGCCCATATCGCCCGACTGAACAGGGAGTTTCTGCTGGCAAACCTGATGCCGTAGGAAGGGGGGCATAGGGGCACAGGGGCATAGGGGCACAAGGGCACAAGGGCACAAGGGCACAGGGGCACA
>CAYQFT010000028.1:1625-28461 GCA_964416825.1 uncultured Porphyromonadaceae bacterium | reverse complement strand
GACCCGCACCGGCGGCTCAACCTGGGAGGAATTCACCGAGCCCCTGGCTAAGCTGGGCGCACCAAGGCTAATGTACGTAAGCCGGGTGGTAGCTTCGGCCTTTGATCCCGGGACAGCCTATGTGACAAAAACAGGGTTCCGCGATGATATTTTTAAGCCGTATGTTTTTAAGACTACAGATTACGGAAAAACCTGGTCGGCAATTACCAGCGGCCTGCTCGATGCTCCGGTTTCCGTTATCGCGGAGGATCCGTCAAACCGCATGGTTCTCTATCTGGGCTCAGATAAAGGCGTGTTTATCAGCATGAACCAGGGCGCCTCCTGGTTGCCTTTGAAAGGGAATATGCCCCCGGCACCGGTTACAGACCTGATGGTGCATCCAAGGGAAAAGGACCTGATAGTCGGCACCTATGGCAGGGGATGCTGGGTAACTGATGTTTCGCCTTTTGGGGAATTCACGGACACCCTGCTGAATCAGAGGTTTCATCTTTTTGACGTTCAGCCTAAGCCCCAATATAATTACTCGCAGCGTTCCGGGTGGGGCAATTACGAGCTCACCGGCGATAACGACATCCGCACTCCCAACGAACCCAACGGACTCGAGGTCTGGTATTACATAAAAGAAAAGTCCGACCGTGACGAAGCAAGCATCCAGGTTACCGACATCAATGACAAAGTAATCAGCAGCAGCAAATTACCCGCTGAAGCCGGCCTACAGCGAACCTATATCCGTACCGAGCGCATGAAGCCGGGCCCGTACCGCGTTACATTGATCTATGCCAAGAGCAGGATTACAAAGAATGCCGTGGTCCTGGAAAGCCCGGTTTGGGAGATTGGGCATATAACGCCGGGGACAGCGAAATAGGGCACAAGGGCACAAGGGCACAAGGGCACAAGGGCGGCCATGGAATCGTAGGGGAGGACCCGTGGTCCTCCCGGGATTTCATGGGAGGACCATGGGTCCTCCCCTACGTTGTTTTACAAAAATTATCAGGTCTATGAAAATTTCGATATTTGGTTTTTGGGATTTATTTGTTTTTTGTTTTTTGTTTTTTGGAATTTCCCCCACCGCTGTATGCCAGCATCCGTCGTCCGTCATCGGTCATCCGTCTTCCTACGGGTTTGAGCTCATCCGCGATCACGATTCGAAAATCATCGTTTACCGGATCGACAGCCTGTCGGATGCTTACAAGAAAGGAGTCAGGCCTGGAATGGAGTTGATTGGCTGGAACACCTTGCCCATTGAGCGCAAGCTTGCGAAAATGAAAGTAAAGAAACACCGAAAATCCTTCCCAGGATATACCGATGAGCAGATCCGGTTCAACCTTCTTACCCAAGGCAAGCCAGGTGAATCAGCCGAACTGTTTTTCATGACCGAGACGGGGAATAACTGGGGGGTGAGAGTGGTTGCCGGTTAAGACCGGTTGCCGGTTGCCGGTTGCCGGTTAAGCGCCGGAACAAACATTCCGGTAGCATTCACAAGACCCAGGCGATTCTTCAATTGGCACACTGGCACATTGGCACATTGGCAAATTATCATCACATCATCCCGATCTTTCGCGCTGCTTCCTCCATCTGCCATTGCGGGGTTGAAGTCGCTCCGCAGATGCCGACGGATTCTCCGGGATTGAACCAGCGGGGATCAATTTGATCTATTGAGGAGACTTTATGACTCCTGATGTTGGCTTCGGCACAGATGGCAAAAAGGACCTTGCCATTGGATGATTCCGAACCGGCAATAAAAACAATCACATCGTGGTTTCTTGAGAATTCACGAAGTTCGGTCTTACGACCCGAGACATGGCGGCAAACCGTATCCTGGACGGCAACATCAAATCCACTTTCAATCAATTGATCCCTAACGGAATAGAAGGACTCAAGGGGCATGGTTGTCTGGCTGAACAGGGTAATTTTCCGTGGTAGTGCGGCCAGATCAAGATCCTCAAAGTTTGCAAAAACAAGAACCCTGCCATGGGCTTGCCCTGCAAGGCCGATGACTTCCGGGTGGTCGGGCTTTCCGAATAGCAGTACGAATTCACCTGCCTCGGCTGACCGCTTAACGCGCTCCTGGATTTTGAGAACAATCGGGCAGGTTGCATCGATGATCTCATTGTTGTTCTTTTTCAGCAATCCGTAGGTTTCCGGTGCTTCTCCATGAGCCCTGATCAGTATCTTTGAGCCATGGATCTGCTCAAGATCAGCATGTTTTATCGGAATTAATCCTGATGTTTTCAGTCGCGCAACCTCTTCCTCATTATGTACGATACTCCCCAATGAGTATACCGGCCGGCCGGGAGCCAGGCTCTCCTCTGCCCGGTTGATGGCCTTTACAACACCGAAACAGAATCCGGAGCGGGAGTCAATAGTAACGCGTAGATTCAACATGCGGCAAAGGTTAAAATATTTTTTGGGGGACAGGAAAAAAAAATATCTTTGCACCCACATTGTCCTGTGGTGTAACTGGCAACACGTCTGATTCTGGATCAGAAGAGTCTAGGTTCGAGCCCTAGCAGGACAACTACCTCCCCGGTGCCTCCAGATCAACCGCATTGGTTCCGCAATTTTTCGGATTCATCTTTTCAGCAAGGGATTGATACTCATTCGCTTTATCCTTGTCTCCCTGTTCCTGGTAATATTGGCCCATCAGCCGGTAGC
Source organism: uncultured Porphyromonadaceae bacterium (assembly GCA_964416825.1). Lineage (GTDB taxonomy): Bacteria > Bacteroidota > Bacteroidia > Bacteroidales > UBA12481 > UBA12481. The sequence continues at coordinate 25,806 of CAYQFT010000028.1, read as the reverse complement.
CGGCGGCCCGGTAATACATGTAATCGTTCTCCAGTTTTCGCATATTATCCTGGATTACAGGAATAACCTCTGCGGACCTTGACTTGGACAGGCGGCGGTACATCTGGTTTAAGGCTTCAAGATTTCTCGGATTATCCGCTAAAAGTTTCTTGTAGTACAGGAAGCCTGTGCTGGCCCGCGGGGACTCCGGTTGTGAATAGGATCTCGCCAGTTCGAGCATGAGCAGTGGATGATCAGGATAATCGGGCTGAAGTTTCTCTAATTCCACCCGGATATTATAGGGCTTTTTCTTTGTTGCCATTTCACGGCTGCCAAGGACCGCATATACGGGATCGATTTTCCGCAGCGCTTCGATCTGTGCCCAGGTATATTTTGTGCCCCGCCCCAAAGGCCAAGAGAAACGTGAAAAATTTATCAGTGCTAACCTGTAATCCGGATTTTCCGGACTAAGTTTTACGGATTCCTCTGCATACCTGATGGTTCTCTTGAAAATATAGGGTACGGCCACCCATTCCCAGGGCGAATAGAAGGCCAGCAGCGACAGGAGGGAGGAAACCTCCGCGGCCCAATAATAATAGCGTCCATTATCAGGATCGAGGCTGCATGCTTTCTGAAAGCATCTTTTAGCTGACCTCAGTCGTGGGGCCATTTTTGTCCATGACTGAGTAAACTTCGTGCATTCCAGTGCCTTTATCCAGTCCATGCTCCTGCCTTTCTCAAACCAGAGGCGGGCAGAATCGGGATAGATTTTCAGGACCGAATCCAGGAATGCAATCGACTCAAGGGGATGTCCGTTCATCCGTAATTCAAACGCTTTTAGCGCCAGATCCGGGGATTGTGCAGGTAGGGAAAGTATTCCAAAAGCCGGCATCAGGGAGATTGCAAGAATTATTTTCAGGCTTTTCATGGGATGGATGTTTAGGTTACGTGAAGAGGAAGGGACCAGATGAAAACGCATTACAATCATGGTCTGCAGGTTAGTAACTGTCTAAGTTACAACCATAATACCGGCATGCCAAATATCTGCGGGCTTAAATCTCTTAATTCTTAACATTTTAGGTTCACGATTGTATAGTAATTGAACCTTATCTAATTCAGAATGCTGATAAAGATTCTTCTGGTCCTGGTTTTGGCCATATTGGTTTATTTAATAGTCAGGAGGAAGCCCGCGTTCGGATTATCTGCTAAATCCAGTGCGGCTGCCGACCAGATGCGCATACATTCAGCAGCCATGGAATCCGCAGCCAATGGAATCATCATAACCGATACCAAAGGCATCATACAATGGGTTAACCCTGCCTTCAGTCAGCTTACCGGTTATAGTTCGGAGGAATCCGTCGGGCATAACCTCAAAATGCTTAACAGCGGTGTACACGGACCGGAATTCTTTCAAAATCTGTGGAAGACGATCATGGCAGGAGAAGTATGGCATAATGAGGTGGTTAACAAGCGGAAGGACGGCTCGTTGTACACGGAGGAAATGACCATAACCCCAGTTCGTGACAACACAGGAAAGATTGACCGGTTTGTGGCGATCAAGCAGGATATTTCTGCCCGAAAAAAACTGGAGCAAATGGTTCTGGCTGAGAAGGAGCGGATGGGAAGCGAGCTTGATGTAGCCCGAAAAATCCAGATGAGCATGCTGCCCCGGGGACTTGGCTCATCAGCTGAACGTCAGGATATCAGCGTTCATGCCGTTCTTATTCCGGCCCGCGAGGTGGGCGGGGATTTTTATGATTTCTACTGGATCGATGATGAGAATTTCTGCTTTTTCGTGGGTGATGTCTCGGGCAAGGGGGTTCCGGCAGCTTTGCACATGGCCGTAAGCAAGACCCTGCTCAAGGCCGGATCAGCCAATGAACGGTCGACCGGAAAAATCCTCACACAGGTCAACAAGGAGCTAAGCCGTGATAATGAAAATTTCATGTTCGTCACGGCATTCATCGGCATACTCAATACAACAACAGGTTACCTGGTCTATTCAAGCGCCGGGCATAATCCCCCCTTTATTATTGGGAAAGCCGGCGGATCCCTGATCAAGCTATCTGACCTGCACGGGGTTGTTCTGGGAGCCATGGAGGGAATTGAGTACCAGGAAACCGTGCTGCGCATTGACAGGGGGTCAACCCTTGTTATTTATACCGACGGCGTTACCGAGTCCATGGATCCGGATCATGAGCTTTTCTCAGAGGAGAAACTCAGTCAGATTTTAACCGGGCAGGGCCATTTGCCACCCGAAACCCTTACAGACAGGATCATTGAAGAGATCCGGATCCATGAAGGGCAAGCAGAACAGGCGGATGACATCACCTTGCTTACCATCAGTTTTAACGAGCAACATTCAGGATCCTTGCTCGATTACCTGTTCACCAGCCTGATCGGAAAGATTGAAAACATCCCGGGCCTGACCGCCGAATTTGAAGCCTTTGCAAATAAACACAAGGTGCCGCTTGAAGCAATACAGCAGATCAATATCGTATTCGACGAACTGCTGAGTAATACGATCAAATACGCCTACTCCGATGACGAATTGCATGAGATAGAAGTTAAAATCCGGTTTTATCAGGACAAACTGACCTTCACCCTGCTGGATGACGGAACTCCTTTCGACCCCTTTAACCGGATGGTTCCAGACACTACCCTTTCGGTTCCGGAACGTGAGATTGGCGGGTTAGGCGTACATCTTGTTAAGTTCCTTGTTGATGATTATCACTATGAATACAAAAAACAGCTGAAAAAGAACAGCGTCCATTTTACAAAACATATTTAAACCCTCTGCCTTATGGACATCAATGCACTCGAACGTGATGGAATTCAAATTATAGATATTTCCGGGATCCTTGACACCAACACCTCCCCGGCAGCCGAATCGTTTATCCAGAACCTGCTGGATCTTGGAAATAAGCGGCTGATTATCAACCTTAAAAACACTGATTACCTGAGCAGTTCCGGGTTGCGGATTTTACTTGCAACAGCCAAAAAACTTTGGGCTGTTGACGGCAAATTGAAAATCTGCAATCCCAATAAGGTGGTGCGGGAGATACTCGACACTTCCGGGTTCAGCATGATCCTGGATGTGCGCGAAAGCGAGGAACAGGCCTATTCAGAATTGTGATACCGGCATGATTACGTGCGGCGCTTGAGATTTCCCACCCCGTCTATAACCTTTTTCAGCCAGTCGAAATACAACGCCACATAGAGGAAGAGTATCAACAGGCTCATAATTAATGAATTGAAAACAAGGGTGGTGAAATACCAGGGCCCGATTTGCTTAACCGGCGCATAAAAATGAGCACGCCCCATCGAGCTTGAAGGGTTCCTGTAGATCGGGGCTACCTTGACGTGAAACGCATTAAATCCGGATACTACCAATTCATCGGCACGCTCATTGATCACCAGGGAAGCCAGAGAAGAATTGTGGTGTTGCATCTTCAGTTCAAGTAGCTTCTCAGGCCCCATTTCCGCAATCAAATCATTGGTTATCTTATCCTTATATTGTTCCGCGCTGCGGTATAGCTTTTTATAAAGTTCACGTAACCTGGAAAGGTGCAATACCAGGCTGTCGCCGACGGACCGGTCAAACTGCCGATCATTCAATCGGGACCGATCGGGAAAAGGCAAAGAGAGCTGGTCCCGGTCAAGGTTCTCCAGTTCATGGCGGATGGTCTCTAATTGCCTCGGCAAAGACCGCACATCTGCCTTCACGGCCTGATTGTAGGACACGGTTTGTATCAGGTTTGACAGCTTTGGTGCAATAAGTTCACCTTTGATAAAATACTCCGACATCTCCTTTTCGATATCAAAATAATTTGCGTCATACCTATTTTTGGCAGCCTGATTGACAGCAAGAGCTTCAAAAGCCCACCGTGACGCCATAAGGTCCCCGATGACCGGAACCAGGTTGTTCCTTGCATTCCCCGATTTAAGGTCATCAAACGGCACAATGAGCCCGCACAGAAGAATCTGAGGGATAATCAGCAGTGGAATGCTGATGTAAATGGTTACCACGCTGTTCAGTCCTGAGGAGATCGTAAGGCCGAGCATATTCGCGAAAACGGCAGTCAGGAATAGCACCATCCAATACTGGATAAAGAGCCCATTAATATCAAGCACCCAGAAGCCGACAGCCAGGAAGAGAAAGGATTGTATCAAGGACAATCCCATCAGAAAAAATATTTTTGAATTCAGATAACTCAGGCGGCTAAGCCTGAGAAAGGACTCCCGCTGCAGGATGTTCCGGTCGCGTATAATCTCTTCGGCCGACAGGCTCATACCCTGAAACAGCATGACAACGATCGACATGAAAAGGAAGGACGGAAAATTCTTATTTAGCCCGAAAGAGTACCCTTCATCGGTTGAGTAACGGGTTAGAAAACTTACAACAAGCGCCAGAAGCGGAGCCTGTAACAAGTTGATCAGGACATACTGGAGGTTTGAGGCCTTTGCCTTGTAATTTCGGCTGAAGTAAACCCTGAACTGATTCAGAACGGATGGCTTGACAAACCGGGAGGCTATGGGGGTTCCGGCAGTGTGGAGGGGTTTAACCTGATTTTGAATCTTCTCCAGGTAAATATCGTGCAGTTCCAGAGCCGTGAATTTTCTCTCCCCGGTTGTTTTCCCGGACTCATCCAGCTTTTCAGTTTCAATAATCTCAAGCACCTGCTCGGGATTAACGTTTCCGCAGGCACTGCATTCGCACTGGTCTGCATCAATATGGTTGGCAAGATTTTTGAAAAACAGGATGGCATCCAACGGATTGCCGGCATAGATGGGATACCCGCCCTTATCAAAAATCCAAAGTTTGTCGAAAAGCTTGTAAATAAAGGAGGATGGCTGATGGATGTTTACGATAATCAGTCTCCCCTGCCGGGCCTGCTGTTTAAGAAGGACCATGATCTTTTCGGAATCTTTTGATGAAAGCCCCGATGTAGGTTCATCTACAAAAAGGATGGAAGGCTCACGGATCAGCTCCAGGGCAATATTCAGCCTTTTCCGCTGACCGCCGCTCAAGTATTTCTTAAGCGGGTTTCCAACAACCATATGCCGTACTTCATAAAGGTCCAATTCCTTCAAGAGGCTTTCGACCTGCACTTCAATCTCTTCCAGAGGAAGATTGCTCAGGCAGAACCGGGCACTGTAAAGCACGTTCTGATATACGGTTAATTCCTCGATAACAATATCATCCTGAGGTATATAACCGATAACCCCTTCAATCCTGTCATGCTCTTTGTGGATATCGATCCCGTTTATCGTGATTCTTCCGCTGCTGAGCGGCAACCTGCCATTCAGGACATTCAGCAGGGTCGACTTCCCCACCCCGCTGCCACCCATTACCGCAATCAGCTGTCCGGAATTCTCGGAAAAAGTAAAAGGCTGAATACCACTTTTACTTTTCGGAAAATGGAATGAAATGGATTCCCCCGTGAAGGTTAGCGGATCCTTAAGCTGATCCTTGAAGAAAAGCAGGGAAACATCGGTATAATAGATATTGGTTTTAAACTGGCTTCGGATCACACCTCCCTGGTTAAAAACATAGAACCGGTTTTGACGGATACTGTTGCTTTCAAGGAAGAGGGCTTCGTCACCGAAATACTTGAATATAAACTGGTTAATATCTCTTACATAATAAACCAGGAGTTCCCCTTGCAGGGATGGTTTTTGAATATGAAAAACAGCCGGATGGGAAACTGGCGGCCGGTTATCGATCACCAGAAATCCTGGCTCATCGATTTCCTTAACATCACGGCAAAAAATAAAGCTTTGAAATGCCGCATAATCGGCCGCTTGAATCTCAAAGATTCCGGCCACTTTTTTGTATAAGTCGGGCTTGGCATCAAGCAGCTCCCGATCGGTTAATTCAAGAAAATGCAGAAAAATGATAACCTGATCCCGATGGTGGATTTTACTCTTGATCCGGTTACCGACCGAAGCTGCCAGTTCAAGCGCCTTCTCATCGGTAAGAATCTGTGGCCCTATGCTATAGAGATCAAAGATCTCATAGAAGAGGGCCACGTATTCTGATGGGTTTTTTATTCCAAGGCGCTGAATCAGGTAGTCATCCAGATCCTTTCTGGCTGCTTCATAGGCCTTTCCGCCGTTAATGCTGAAGACAGCAAATAAATTAATTAAAGCATTTAACGCGGATTCGTTCATATTGCTCGTCTGCTATCCCACGATCTTGGATGTCAGTTGATTGATCTGATCAACCGTTTCGATTGTAAAGGTCTCTGTGGAGCTGAAGATATCCTTAACGGGTTTCAGTTTTGCGAGCAGGTCGTCAACCTCCGGATTCCCGGTGGTCATTTCGAGGATTGAAATCGCTGCATTCACATGATCTTTCTCTTTTTTCAGCAATTCTATAAGCTTTTCGTTTGTACGGGCAAACAGGGTTACACTGGTTATTACATTCAGTGCTTTCGCAGTAGCGGAGGCAAATACCAAGGATATGTCCGATGCAGATCCATTGTCCTGGATATACTGATTTGTCGTACTGAGCATGGATACCACAATCGCATCCACTGAATCGCGATTATTTTTATTGGCCATGTACCGGTCACGATAGGGTTTCTGCAGGGTCAACAGATCGGTAAAGCCAAGCTGCCGTGATAAATCCTCCTGCACCTGAAGCAATTTTGAGAACGATCCAACCTGATTGTAGGTATCGGTGTACGCCAGATCAAACAGGATTTTACCGAAAGTCTGAACCTTTTGAGCGCGGGTCAGAAGCTTGTCGGTAATCACATCTTCTTCCGTCAGCCCAGCAATATAGGAAGCCCCGGTTTCATTGATTAACGCAGCGGTTTCATGACTACTTGGGAGTGAGACGATTATATTCACTACCTCGTCCTTAATTTTTTTTGCGTCGGTTTTATCCGTGCTGAGAGTTGCCACCTTGGAAGTTTCAGCGGATTTCTGCTTGCAGGATGGCAGTGCAACAAATGCCGTAATCAGAAGAGCGGCGAGAATTAGTTTTGTTTTCATGGGTAATCTGTTTAAATAATCTAAGGGTAAATAATTAGCTAATTGCATTTTAATTAGTACAATCAAGGGTCACATATGTTTATTGAATGAATCAGTTCTTAGCATTTCTTCCAGTTTTTTCAGGTTTTGCTCTTTGGCGGGAGCTAAAACCGCTTTTCCATAGGAGGTGTGAAAGCGATGGACCTTCAGGAAATCCAGCGATAACCTGAAAAAAACAGACGGATCCATGCTGGCACGATCTGTCTCTCCCCATTCTTTGCGCAAATCCTCGGCCTTCGCAAAGAAATCAGCTCCGGCCAAATACATAAGGTCTGCATCGCACAAAACTTTTGAAATCGGGTTTTCGGGATTTTGGGGAACTTTGGTCGCCTTTATGGCATTCCCGATAATGGCCAGCTGGTCTGCCGTCAGACCACAAGCGGATAAAAAGTCCATGGCCGTCAGGGTGCTCCTTTCCTCATGGTTTCTGTACCCGGTAAGATGCCCCAGGTCATGAAAAAGGGCGGATATTTCTGCGAGAGCCACATCCTCTGAACTTAAGCCTTCCTTTACACCGATGAAACCAGTATTAGACAATACCTCCATCGTATGCTGCCAGTTATGGTAGGTATAGCGGGGGTCCCAGCCCTGTTCGAAGGTTATCCTGGCAAAGGCATGAACCTTTGGCAGAACTTCTTTTCTCAGATCAGGCATTATCGGCGATTTTTTCCTGCATTTCTGAAATTCTTTGATTGGTCTGGCGAATTCTTCTCGACATCATTTCCAGCAGGCGGAAAGCCAATGAGGGATCTTTCTGAATGGTATGGTAAAAGTTCTGTTTATCAATAGTCATAACCCGGGCCTGGCCCACCGCGCGAATGGTGCATGAGCGAACATCTTTTTCAAACAATCCCATCTCCCCGAAGAACTCGCCGGGACCCAGTTCCGTGAGCTTCACCTCTTTCCCGCCGTTTTCGGAAATCACCTCGACCTTTCCCTGTTGGATAATATAGAGGCAATCCCCTTCTGTTCCCTGCCGGATGATAACCTCCCCGTTTTCAAAAACCTGTCCCAATGAGTGGGTTGCCGCTGTTGTCATAAAATGTTTTATTTCTGTTCATTCTCAACAAAATACATATCGATATCACCCAGATTCTTCGCGGTTATCTTACCCCGGTAATGACACTGGTATCTGTCCTTGACAAGATTGAAGGTTGACATGGAAATGTTAACCCGCCCCACTTCCCCGTTCGATTCCATGCGGCTGGCGATGTTAACGGCGCTGCCCCAGATATCGTATGCATATTTTTTCCGGCCGACAACCCCCGCCACAACGGGTCCGGTATGAATACCAACCCGCAACTCCCATGGCTCCTGTCCGTTAGCAGCTCGTTCCATGTTCCGGGAGGCTATGAACCGCTGCATTTCAAATCCAGCTTCCACTGCATCAAACGGATGAGTGGAATTCTCGGCAGGAATCCCGCCGGCGCACATGTATGCATCTCCTATAGTTTTGATTTTCTCGAGATTATGCCGCTCAACGATATCATCAAATGCATGAAAGAAATCATTGAGTTCCGTAACCAGCTCATTAGGACTCATCCCTTCTGCAATCCGGGTAAAGCCCTTAAAATCAGTAAATAAAACCGTCACACTGGAGTAATCTCTCGGGGAGGCTTTCCCGCTTTCCTGTAACTCTTTTGCCACCGGTGCCGGAAGAATATTCAACAAGAGGTTTTCAATCTGGACATTTTGCTTATCCAGTAATCGATTGATTTTAACCTTATTAAGAAAATTCCGAAGTAGAATGAAGGCTATAATCAGGATCAGGATCAATCCGCCAAAAACAGCGTTTTTCACCAGGCGCTGTTTTTGCACTTCGAGTTCTTGCACAGCAAGTTCAGCTTCCTTCCTGTCGAGGTCAAAACTCAATTGCTGACGGAGGATCACATTATCATTGGAACTCCTGTTAATGGTATCCTTAATGTCGGCAAGCAATTTCTGATAGGTATAGGCCTGGTAGTAATCCGACACTTCGGCAAAGGATTCCGCAAGCCCCTGATAGGCGTCGCGGATTTCAAAGTTGGCTCCGATATCGCGGGCAATAGCCTTTGCCTTTTCAAACCGTTCAATGGCTGACTTGAGATTCCCCATTCTTTTATAGGTGTCGGCAATACCCAGCAATGCCATAACCATATCAGGCCTGGCATCCAGGTCCCCGGCAATTTTAAGCGCCCTCTCCTGATTGATGAGCGCCTCGGTATATTTTTTCTGACGGGAATAGACCCTTCCGATATTGGTTAGCGTATAGGGTACATTTCCGGAATTAGAGCGCTCAAATGCTGCAAGTGATTGAGAAAAATATTTAAGAGCAACCGAATCATTTCCAAGCTTAAAAAAAGCTTCCCCCAGGTTGACGGCAGCGGTGCCGATTGCATCATTATTCCTGATTGCCATTGCGATGGGCAGGGCGTCAAGATAGATATCCCTGGCTTTCACAAGCGTTGCATCCTTTTTCAGATAAACCAGTCCGATATTGATCATAGTCGTTACCAGCCGGAGTGAGTCGCCCATTTCGCCGGCTGTTTTCTGTGCTTCGAAATAGAGATCCAGGGCTTTGCTGTCCTCCCCGAAATTGCTGTAGACGGCTCCCATATTGGTGAGGATATTGGCAACCCCGGCCTTGTCGCCCATCGACTCGAAAGCCAGCCTGGACGCGGTCCAGTGATTGATCGTTTCCGCGTAAGCCCCAATGTAGTAATTGGCCAATCCGGCATTTTTATGTGCCAGGGCCAGTCCTCTGCTGAAACCCAGCTTCTCCGATAACCCGACCGCCTGAAGGCTGTAGGAAAGCGCTTCAGGCGGTGCGGTCCGGCTCAGCTCCCGGCCCAGTTCATTCAGGATAGTAATACGATTGGTATCCTGAAGCGAGGTCTCAAGCTTCTGCCTTAAACTGTCAGCTCCGGCATTCTGGGCTGGCAATCCCAAAGAAAAGAATAGCGGAGCGAACAGGAAAAGGCAGGCTTTAATTCTGATTGTATTACTGATAGTGATTAGTGATTAGTGATTAGTGATTAGTGATTAGTGATTGGTGATTTACTGCTTAACCACCTTAAACCGCTGATAGTCTCCATCCAGGTATATCTGGATAAAATAGATTCCTGGCTGTTTTCCTGTTAAATCCACCTCTAGACCGGCTGCTCCCCTCCATGTTAAAGGCACATCCTGAATCTTGCCAAGCATGTCAAAAATCCGGACTGTGCCTTTCACAGGCTCTTCTGCCAAGGTTACGATCACGCGGTCGGTTGCCGGGTTCGGATAGACTTTGATCTCGCCACTCAGGAATCCGTCTGCCGGATCATCCAGTTCTCCGGATTTAGGACATCTCTTGGATTTCGAGCTGGCTTCGGTAGCGACTGATGTCTTATGATCAGAATCAAAACTTCTGACGGTCCAGATCAGCTTCTTGCCGTCAAAACGCACGGTGAAAGTGCCCTGCCCCGGCAGGAAAACCTGTGGAGGAATGGTCCTGTCATAACGGCCTTCTGACCGAAGGTAGTTGTCGCTGCCCGCTGAGATATTAATCGTATAGGGATTATCATTATAATATCTGAACCTTGCTTCATATGCCCAGGTGGAGTTGGCAAGAGGCTTAACGCAGTCAAGGTATACCCTGATTTTTTTTGCTTCTGATTCACAAGCGTTGACTGTCAGAATACCCGGCACTGGTGTCACGTTATAGTTTATTGACAAACCTGCCGAAGGAATGATAGAATAGGTACCGGTTCCGGTGATTGCGCGGTCAAGTGTTGCCGTGGCCGGCACTGCACCAAATACACTCAGTGGTGTATCGGTCCCCTTGAAACCCGTCCAGGTAAATGTGTAAACCGGCTCCGGACTTCCATAATTCATGGACTTGTTATCAGCTTTTAAAACCAGAAGTTGCTGAGTTATGACCAGTGAACCGGACATATAGGTTATTGAGTAATTGCTCCCGGCTGACAAGGTTCCCTGTCCAATCAGATAGGTTCCGGCGTTTTCGCCAACGATCCTTACTAAATTCCCGGCAAATTGTTCACTTCCGACAAGGCTTCCGGAAGTAACATTATATTCAAAGACGGGATCAAATGTCCCGAAAGTCTTTGAATAACTAAGTGCCTGAATCGTAATGGGTTTCTGTGCTATAGAAAGTGTCCCGGGCAAAAAATTCAATGAGTAATTTGTACCAAGCGTGAGTGATCCCAGTTCTATCGGATAGTCTCCGACATTTTCGCCTACTGTCCGTCCTAAACTCCCCTCAAATTGGTCACTTCCCTTCAAACTCCCTTCGATTATAACATAGTCAAACAATGGATCCTGATCTCCGTAAACCTTGTTATAACTTAGTGCCTGAATGGACAGCACAGCTCTGGAAACAGAGACTGACCGCTCCACCAGGGGTGCTGCCAGATAATTGGCGTTGCCATTTTGATGCGCGGTTAGAACAGAAGTTCCTGGAATACCCGTGGTAACACGGCTACCCAGTACTTTCAGTGAAGAACTATTATCCGATGTAAACCAGACATCCAGTCCTGAGGTTGAGGTGGCAAAAAGATCAAAATCAGGATCGCCATATATTTTGTCTGTAACAGGTTGAAAGTCTATTGTCTGTGAGGCTTTCCCAATAGTGAGAGTACCCAGTTCGTAGGTTACTTCGAAATTTTCAGAGAAAAATCCGCCGGGGATGATCCAGTGCTGACCGGCCGTGTTGCCGGTTACGAGATTGATCGGTCCGAAAACAGGTTCGACCCCTCCACCCAAAGTCTCCTGATCAAACAATATCAGGGTTTTATTATTGCTGGATTCAGCAAAGCCATTCACCAGCGGGATCCCGTTCACCAGTGCGATGCCATTGGTTTGCGGGAACGCATTGACCAAAGGAATTCCGTTCACCAGTGCAATACCATTCACCAGGGCAATCCCGTTGACCAGGGCAATCCCGTTAACCAACGGTATGCCATTAACCAGCGGTATTCCAAATTCCAGGGTGACCTCGGCGGAGTTCATGTCATTGGCGGCATTGACGACTGATAATGCCTCGATATTGGCCGATGTAGTGTTGACAAGTGCAATACCGTTAACCAGGGGGATACCGTTGGTGGCCAGAAGGCTCATGTTTTCGAGGTTGACGAAATCAAGTGTCCCCTGATTGACCAAAGCGATACCATTTGTTACTTGCGTTTCATTAACAAGCGGTATTCCATTGACGAGGGGTATTCCGTTGACCAGGGGTATCCCGGTTGCGTTGACCAGCGGTATCCCGTTTTCAACCTGATATTCAATATTATTCACCAGGGCCGTGCCATTCATGATACTGGCGCTGTTCACGAGGGGAATGCCATTTACGAGCGGAATGCCGTTGACCAGTGCGATTCCGTTTGGCACGATTTCGCCGTTGATATAGGTTCCCGTTGCATTCACTTCAACCTGAATGCCGTTAACCAAAGCAATCCCATTAACCAGCGGGATGCCGTTAACCAGCGGAATGCCATAAACGTCAACTTCATCAATTTTTGTGATCATGCCGTTGACTACGGTGATGGGAACCCCGTTAACCAGGGCAATACCTGCGGTGATGTCCGGTCCGTTGACCAGTGGAATTCCATTAACCAGCGGAATGCCGTTAACCAACGGAATGCCGGCTTCGGCTAATACTCCGTTGATGAAAACCTCGCCATTCTCCTTCACTTCAACGGTAACCCCGTTGACAAGGGCAATACCGTTGACCAGAGGAATTCCATTAACAAGTGGAATTCCATTCACCAGCGGGATACCGTTTACCAGCGGAATCCCGTTGACAAGGGCAATACCGGAGGTCAGTTTATCCTGGTGTTCAGCCATTAGCAAGCTGTTCAGGTCGACACCCAGATTTGACCCGTCAAAACTGTATTGAAAAGTTATATCCGTCCCTGAAAGATCCTGTCCATAGGTTAGGGTTACCGGATCTGGAGTAATAACCAGCGGCATTTTCTCAACAATCAGGGCACCAGAACCTTCAACCTGACTGAATCCGCTAAAATCGGTCTCACCAGCCGTAAAAGTCTCAAAGTTATATGTATACAACTCCCGATATCCGATTTCAATCGGCTGCGCCAGGACCGGTCGTATCACATAGATCCCGACATCGCTTGATACCGTTGCATTGGTATAATATTGCAACCCTGAGAGTCCCAGGCTGTTCAGCAGGCTCGGATCAGGATTTTCAAAGCGATTCTCCCCTACGGTTACCACGAGCCCAAAAGCCGGGAGATTCTCCCCGAATTTTTTGGTTCGGTTGGCCGCCTCAACGATCACAGGCACTTTCGGAATATCAAATAATGAGAATGAGTTGGACAGCCCGCCGTCAATTCCTGATGAAGAAATGGGTTGCGTATAAACCTGTATCGTTGGGTTGCCGAAGAATGGAGCAATGGTTCCGGTAAGCAGGCTACTGCTGGTTGTTTCTGTACCTCCGGTCAGCGGTTCGTTTCTAAAAAGAATCTCTGTACCGTCGGTAAAGAAGTCCCCGTTTACTGTGAGCGTAAATGGCTCGGTCCCGGTCGATCCTGCCGGATAGCTCCAGCTGGTGACGAAGGGTTTCGGCGCTGCAAAGGTTGCAAGGGCCGAGCCAATCTGCATGAAGCCATAACCGGTGGAATAATCAAATCCGCTCTGATCCATATCTATGGCGGATGTTTGCAGGAGCGACCGGATCTCGAGCGGAGTCACCGTTAACTGACCCATATATTTTCTTTTGGCTTCGATGATCAATGCAGCGATGCCTGCGGCATGCGGCGCTGAGGCTGATGTTCCGAAGAAATTCGGATAAACATCCCCGTCAATGTTCTGTCCGCCCATGTCAACGGTCGTATTCACCCCGTTTGGTGCTGTAAAATCGGGCTTTTGTCTCGCCGCAGCCTCTCCTCTGATGACGGTTCCCCCTACCGAGGAGAAACTCGCAACCGTAGGTACTGCAACCCCGTAAGCGGGTGTATTGCTGAACAACACGGCCCCCACCGACATGGCACCCAGCGCATTTGCATGGCCGACAATGGTGGAGGAGCCTGAATTGTATTCAAGGATATTCATCGAACCCCTGAAAACGATATACTTAAACCGGACATTATTACCCGAGGTCCTCGAAATGACAATATTGCTTTCAATGGTCTGGCCCTGTACGATAAACGGAAGTACTTCAATGGGATCCCCTCCGATATTGTTCCGGTTAAAGCCCAGCAGGTTTCTGCTGGTACCGTCAGAAAGGTAAATATCCAGGTCCGTTTGAGCCGGTGCATCTTCATCCCACTGTAATACAACCGTATAGGTGCCGGCAGGAAGAGAAATTTTCTGGAGCAGATCCCCACCGCCGAAATTATGCGCTGTACCGCTGATACCTGCCTGGGTTCCTCCATTCGTAAAGATTCCTTCGTAGGACCTGTTGCCGAAATTACCTGCGGAGGTGAAATAAGACACACCCTGGGCCGCAGCGGCATCCACCGCTCGGGCCACCTGTCCGTCGGTAAAAAATGGTTCCGTAACGAAGGTTACGTCGTCAACTATGATATCACAGCCTGCCAGCCGAAGTTCATCCACACCCAGCGCAAAGTCTTCCGGACTGGTGAAACCGGTCCTGAAATAGAGCTGAGCCTCCGGTGCAATGTCATGAATGATCTGCATCATGGCGCGGCCTTCATCCGAAGCCCTGCCCTCGTATTCCTTTAAAACCACAACACCCGGGGGAAGGTCACCGGCTTGGACATCGTTTTCAGCTTTTCCCAGTGTATTGTAGCTATTTGATATAACCCCGATTTTTACCCCGAGACCTTGCAAATCATATCCGCCCCGCACAAAATCGGCGCCGATTGCCCTGTCTCCCTGTGAAGTGGTTAACCCGCTGTTATTTATCGCTGTATAAACCGGCCTGGCATAATTGATAAGGTTCGAGTGGTTATTAAGGCTTAATAGATTGCTTATCGGGAAGTAACCCGTAATTGTCAGCGTAGACGGACTCGAACTGATCAACTGGATATTGTAGCCAGGTAAAACCAAGAGATCGCTGACCGCCTGAAACTGACCTGCGTTTGTTATAATTTTTGTAAAAACCCGGTCGCCTGTGGCACTTATCTGGAATATGTCATCAGTCTCTGCCAGTCCGGTTGCCAGATATTTGCCGTACAAGGAAGTTAGTTCAGGTCCGATAACCGAAATTTCCAGCCGCCCGCCCACTGGAGGATAATAATAAGGTATGATGTACCCTTGTCCGGTGCACAAGGCTGACGAGGAAGAAGCCCTGACCTGAGCTTTGTTGTCATCTTCGAATTCGATACGCCAGACCAACCGATCACCTGCCTTGAATTCCTTGCTGAAAACATAGGCATGACGACCCGGTTCAAACTGATTGATTACCAGATCCTTCTTCTCATTGTCATCATCTTCATCCTCCTCATGATTATTTTCACTTCCGATGTACATCAGCTGACTGTGATCACGCTCAACCGTTACCCTGGTGTAATTCGGATTAAAATACCCGAAATTAGCCTTGAATCTTCCACCACCGAGGTCCTCAATGCATTCAAGTATCGGAACGACATCCTGCATGCTTTGGGCCTTGCTCACTGAAGGGATAAGCCAAAGGACTGACAGGAGCGTAATAATCCGGAACGGAATTCGTCCGGAAAATGTTAATCGGGATAGGAAAGGAAGGGTAAATATTTTCATGACCGCGTACATTTTGGTGCATGATAAATATATTTAAACACCCATTCAATCAACAAGATAGATTGAACAAATAGCGAGACGGGAAATAAGCGCTGAAATAGCTGGATTCACTTGCAAGCGATCCTGAAAAGGTCTATTTAATCTAAACTCATTCTAAATAAGACTGGGGATTTTATTGTCCTGAGCCATTGTAAAACATCGATTTTCAGGGTGTTAACACGATAACAGATAAAAAATCGGTTAGTTTTTCACCACTTTTCGAACCTCGAGAATACCCTTATCTGAATAAAATACAAGGATATAGAGTCCGGCAGGCTGGTGCTCCATATCTAGTGTGAACTCCTGATCCACTGAGCTCCTGCTGAACAACTTCTGTCCGAAAGAATTAAAAATATCGGTTTTGTGAATTCCCGGGAAGTCAAAACGGATCACCAGCATATTCTGGAAAGGATTCGGAAAAAGGGTGACCCGATCCGTTCCTGCAGCCTCGGTCGACATACCTGACAGACAGGGGGTAAAACCTTTCCCGGGTGATCCTCCCTGACATCCCGCGAACCAGCTCAGCGGGTTGGATGGATCACCTGCAGGCTTTTGCCGTTCCAGGGTATATCCCTGTCCATCGGCACCAGCCGGCCAGGGCGCCTGGGTTTCATAGGTAAACCCCTCCACCGGTATCTTCTTGTCATTGTAGAGCCAGACGGCATCCCCGCCGGCCCCAAAGCCGAAATCCAGGCCTCCGAGAGGTTTAATATCCGGATAAAGGGCTTTGAACCGGACAAGGTCGCGCGCTATAACCTGATAGCCACCGGGTTCGATGATCGCATCTGCTGAAAATGTATATCTGTGGGTGGAATCCTTGTCGGTAAAATACCATCCGTTCAAACTGGCCGGCAGCAGGATGTCGGCATTATGAAGCTCAATCCAGTCATCGGAATCAAGGAGAGGATCGGAATTATAATTTAATTCCGATATGATGATGTGCTCCGAAAAGTTGCCGGGCTTGAAAAAGGCCTTAAAGGTGGCCGACTGCCGGAGGGTATCCAGGAAGACCGGGTTTACAACATCTTTTAATAAGCTGTTGGCACCCCACTTTTCAAAGACAAATCCAGGGGCCGGAATGGCCTCAATCCTGACCGGAACCCCGCTGAACCAGGTTCCGAACCAGGGGTAAACCTCCGGCTTTACGGTGCTGATCCGGATGTAGCCCGAACCTGCCGGCTCAGCCTCAAGCCGCATAACAACTGTTTGAGGCAAGGAGAAATTGGCCCTGATATGGTTTCTCACGTTGCGGCTTCTTACTGAGAGCTCATTTAACATAATCTTGTGAGCCTGATCAAACTCCTGAAGATAGGCTGCCGGAGATTTGGCCTGATCGCCCCAGCGTGCATAGGTTGCCAGTAATTCCGGCCGTGTTTCTGTATAGATTTCATTGGCTATTGCCCATAGCCGGTCCTTTCGCCAGGCAGTATTCATCAGGTCGGCATACCGGTTGATGAAATAATCGTGGTACCGGTCATTCTTCATGGCCTGCTGCCAGATATGGACATAGGGAAAGGACGGATCATAATTCTTCATGAAATCGATATGGTCGAAAGTGGCATTCTGCCATCCGTTCGGATCGAGGGCCAGCTCCAGATCGATCAGGCTGAAACGCCAGCGCCAGCCGGTTTCGGGGCCCCGGTATATCCTGATGTTGTTATAGGGCCAGTCCACATCGGCAATCCAGGATTGGGCGCATATGTAATCCGTATAATACTCAAGATCGAAAAGTGAATCGGCTCTCGCCCAGAAATCCGGGCTTTTGGTATCCAGGGTCAGAAACTCGGAATAATCCTTATTGAATTGAGCTTTCGGGTCCCCGTCCCCATCCGTGACATTTCTCAGTTCTCCCCCATAAAAATAGGAGACTGAGAGAATATCCACCGAGTCCTTATCCATCCCGTAATTTTGCAGGAAATAATCGGTATCCAGCTTTTCCCTGAGTTCATAATAGCCCCAGTATTTTCCGTTTAGATAAACCTGCACCGGTGTGTAGGCAGCATAGGTATTCAGGGTGCTGTCGCCCATACAGCGGGTTTCAATGGCATCCTTGCACGGGTAGAAGAGATGCTGGTTGGATCCGTTGCGCAGATAGAAATTCTCGTAGGAGGCCCTTCCCTTGCGGCTGGGAATCAGGGGATACTCGACGTCCCCATCGCCAAAGGTGCCATTACCGGGCTCGACCCGGAATGAGCGCTGCGCGTTCGAGCGGCTACCGCCTGCGCCGCCATCGATCTTGATTCCAGCTGCCTGCCTGAAGGCAAGCTGATGACTATTCGGGGCATAATACTCGATAAAGCAAGGCTTTTTCCAATCGGTCCACCAATTATCATAAATGCCCCCGGCACCATACAGATCCTCGTCGTCCATACTCAAGGACAGCACCCCTGCTGGAGTGGGATTTGCATTTATAAAATAGGTATGGGTCATGATGGGCCCCGGCAAACTCCCTGTCGTCCCAAAACATGCAGCCTTAAGAATGGTTGTTGAATCAATGCTCAGGGGACCTGTATACAAAGCCGACTGTTCATCCGGATTTGGTCCGTTGAGAGTGTAGCGGATCTCGCCGGTTGGTGAGGTTACTGAAAGCGTAACACGCAGAGCCGTGGAATAAAATCCGCCCTGAACATCAGCCGTCGGTTCCGGCTCAAAGCCCTTTGTATAAGCCTTCTGAAAGCGGTTGGCGCGACCGGGGGTTCCATTTTTGAAGAAGCCCTCATCGGAAGACCCGTCCGTGACATTCCCAAAGCTGAAATTCACCGGCATGCCTGCTGGCAATGTCAGCTCATCAACTAAAACTCCCCGATGGTCACTCAGAAAAATCGTTTCCCCTTTGCGGGATAACTTGAAATTCGTATAGATACCGCTTTCATTATCAACATGAAACCAAATAGGAGTAGGGCCAAACTGGATTTTCTCATCGATCATCCCGAAGGATAAGAAGGCACGCAGGCTCATGTCTGATGAGCTGGCCAGATTGTTGTGGGCCTGCACAGCAAGGACGTTTTCACCTTCCCTAAGAGCCAGGCGGAGCAGATCAGGATCAATCGTGAACAACTCAGGATTCTGGCTCTGGTACATAACAGCTTCATGTGAAGCAGTTGCCAGGCTGTTCCATTGCCCCGGTCCCTCCATATTTGCCCTGGCAATCTCAATTCCATTAAGATAGGCAATGAAGCCGTCGTCATAGTCAACATTAAGGAGCGCGGAAATTATCCGTGCACTATCAGTAACCATAAAGGTTATCCGGGTGTATACGGATATTTTGTCGGAACCGAAAAGAGTCCTTTCATCCCCGTCCCCAAACCCAAAGCCACCGGGACCCGTTTTCCAACTCTGATCATTAAATCCTGGCCTCATCCAGTCTGTTGGAGTAGCAGCAGTTGGATTAATCCACCGCCAACTGTCATCATCCCGTACAGCGGTCTCAAAATGATCAGCTCTAGCCGCCTTCACGGCCTCGCCCGAGGCAAATATCACCATATACTGACGGGCAGGTATGCGAATAAACGGGAAGACCCACTTGCTCAAATTCGAGATATCATCGGACAGGGAATACTTATACAGGCTAACCTCCTCGTTACCTGCATTGTAAATTTCGATCCAGTCGTGATATTTGCCCCTGGAATCCTGTATCTGGGAAGCATTCCGGCAGCTTGCCTCATTAATTGAAAGCTGGGCGCGCAAGGCAATTCCATGGGAAAACAGGAAAATCAACAGGATAATGAATCTCATACAATATCGTAAATGAAGGCGGTAAAAATAAAAGATGTTAACAGATAAACATGCGCCCGATCATCGGAATCCTGTAAATAATAAGGCAATGTGCGCATTCGTTTCCATTATGGAAACAAACTGTTCATATCACGGTATTAAAACCCCGACAACATCGGAATCAGTCATTAAAAAAATCCATAAAATCGTTCTTAAATTGAGGCACTTCTCCGACCAGAGTAATTAATTATAAACGAATCACTTACATCTAATAAAACTGATCAGTCCAAGGCTAATTGATGAAAAAGGAAGAAGTTTTCGTACAACAAGGTGAGCCGGAAGAAGCCGCCAGTCTAGAACCTCCGAGTAGTGCCGCTGTATCAGGGCGCCAGGTTCAGTCCCAGAATCAGCCCCTCAGCAATACAGCATCAACAATAAGTGTCAGATCCATTGAGTTTCTGACGAAACATTTTCCAGGGTCGAGCCTGAATGAATGGAATAACTGGCAGTGGCAGATCCGCAATAGTTTTACTTCGGTTGATCAATTGAATTCCTTTCTGGGCTTATCACCAGATGAATCAGAGATCCGCAAATCCGGCGTAAACCTGCCGATCCGCATTACCCCATATTACGCCAGTCTGCTTGATCCGGCGGATCCAATGCAGGCCCTGCGCAGAACCGTGATTCCAGTAGTTCAGGAACTGAACCTGTCACCCGGAGAATTTGAAGATCCCCTTAGCGAAACCCACCACAGTCCGGTTCCTCACATTGTACACCGATATCCCGACCGCGTGCTTTTTCTTGTGACCAACTTCTGCTCAGCATACTGCAGATACTGCACAAGAACGCACATGGTTTCACTCCAGGAAAAAGCGCACTCCAGCCAGGCCGAATGGGACACTGCCATAGAATATATTCGCCAGCACCCGGAAGTCAGGGATGTGCTGCTCTCCGGCGGAGACCCGCTGACTTTGTCGGACAGCCGCCTCGAATATCTGCTTTCGCGGCTCAGGGAAATCCCGCATGTCGAGATTCTGAGGATCGGCACTAAAGTGCCTGTGGTCTTGCCACAGCGGATCACCCGCGATCTGGTTTCGATGCTAAAAAAATATCATCCTCTATTTATCAGTATTCACTTCACCCATCCTGACGAAGTGACTACTGAGGTTTCCGAAGCCTGCAACCGGCTGGCGGATGCCGGCATTCCGCTGGGCAGCCAGACCGTTCTGCTGAAAGGGATCAATGATGAGCCGGGCGTTTTCAAGAAACTTACGCATGAACTCCTCAAGTTGCGGGTTCGGCCCTATTAGTTATATCAGTGTGATCCTATCCCCGGATCCTCCCATTTCCGCACGCCGGTTGAGACCGGCCTCGAGATCATCCGGAATCTCCGCGGCCACACCAGCGGTTATGCCGTTCCGCATTATGTAATCGATGCACCCGGCGGAGGCGGTAAGATTCCGATTCTTCCTGACTATGTGGTGGGGAGAGATGGTGACGAGCTGATTCTCAGGAATTACGAGAATAAATTATTTCGGTTTCCAGACTATTTTTAGCAAAAGACGCATGATCATCGGATTAACCTATGATTTGCGCGATGATTACCTCCGCATGGGATTCAGCGAGGAAGACGCCGCTGAATTCGATAAGATTGAAACGATCATCGCGATTGAAGAGTCCCTGCACAAGCTGGGTCATTCCACGGAACGCATCGGTCATCTCCGCAGCCTGATTGAGGCCCTGGTCTCCGGCAAACGTTGGGACATGGTTTTCAACATCTGCGAAGGATTTTACGGCATCGGCCGCGAAGCTCAGGTTCCTGCTTTGCTTGATGCTTACCGGGTACCCTATGTTTTCTCCAATCCACTGGTGCTGTCGCTCACGCTGGACAAGGGCATGACCAAGCGGATCATCCGGGATGCCGGCATTCCAACAGCCCCTTTTGTCGTGGTTCAGGAAGCCGCAGATATTGAAGGGATTACCCTCCCCTACCCGCTGTTTGTTAAACCGGTCGCAGAAGGGACCGGCAAGGGCATCTCGGGAAAATCCGTGGTACGGAACCCATCGGAATTAAAAGAGCAGTGCATGTTTCTGCTGGATCGGTTCCATCAGCCCGTGCTGGTGGAAACCTATCTCAGCGGCCGGGAGTTTACCGTGGGAATTACCGGAACCGGCAAGAGGGCGCAAGCGACCGGGGTTATGGAAATCCACCTCACCAGCGAAGCCGAACAGGGGGTGTATTCCTATGTTAATAAGGAGGATTGGGAAGTACGGTGCACCTATACGCTCGCTGAAGGCCCCATTGCCAGGGAATGCGAAGAGGTTGCCCTGGCCGCCTGGCGCGTGCTGGGATGCGAGGATGGCGGACGGATCGACCTGCGGCATGATTCGGCCGGGGTACCGAACTTTATCGAGGTAAATCCTCTTGCCGGAATGAATCCGGTCTATTCCGATCTCCCGATGCTCAGCCACATGAACGGGATCGATTTTGATGAACTGATCCGGCGGATCATGGATTCAGCCGTACAAAAAACCGACAATGAGCAAAAAAGTCATCATACTGATTAACAAGCTCTCAGAGAGCCCGACTCCTGACGAGCTCGACGTGATCGATCAGGTGCAAGCGGTTGAGAAGAGCCTTGATGAACTGGGCCTGCCGCACGACCGGGAATTTATCGACCTGAACCTCGGGCCTCTGGTAACACGGATGGAATCGGAGCCCGATGCCGTCGCATTCAATCTGGTGGAGAGCCTCAACAACAGCGGGGGGTTGGTCTATTTTGTGCCGGCGCTGCTCGAAAGCATCCAGGTGCCCTTTACCGGTAACCCGTCGGATGCGCTGTTTCTTACCACCCAGAAGCCGCTGACCAAGAAAATCCTGGTTGCCCGGGGCATTCCAACACCCCAGTGGTTTGGTTCCGATGAGGTACAGAAGCTTGATCCGAAACGTACTTACATGGTGAAGCCCTCCAGGGAAGATGCCTCCGTTGGCATTACCGACGAAAATGTATTCCCGGGCGCCGATCCATCGGTTCTGACCAAGTTCCGCGAAAAATGGGGACCGCATTTTTTTATCGAAGAGTATATCGAAGGACGCGAATTTAATCTATCGGTGGTTGGAAGTCCCAGCGGTCCTGAGGTACTTTGGCCGGCCGAAATCCTCTTCCAGAATTTCCCCGAGGGCAAGCCGGCCATTGTGGGGTATGCCGCTAAATGGGATGAAGAAACGTTTGAATACAAAAATACCGTGCGGACTTTCGACTTTCCGGAGTCTGACCAGCCCCTGCTCAGCGAACTGAAATCCATCTGCCACCGCTGCTGGGAGGCCTTTAACCTGCGGGGCTATGTGCGGGTTGACTTCCGGGTTGACCGGAATAATCGCCCTTTTGTACTGGAGGTCAACGCGAACCCCTGTATTTCTCCCGATTCCGGATTGTATAATGCAGCCTTGCGAAGCGGATATACCTTTACCCAGATTATCGAACGAATCCTGAATGACCTATGAACCTGAAAACTGATCAGCCGGTACTGAGAACCGAAGTGAAGCTCAGCGACATTGAGGCAGTGCGTGAGATGGTGCGCTCCACCGGTTTTTTTCGCGACGATGAGGTTGATGTGGCCGTTGAGCTGGTTCAGGAGCGACTGGATAAGGGACCTGAAAGCGGTTATGAGTTCATTTTCGCCGACGTTGACGGCCGTGCGGTCTCCTATGCCTGCTTCGGCCTGATTCCCTGCACACTGGTGAGCTACGACCTGTACTGGATCGCCACGCATGAAGAGTTCCGCGGCAAGGGCCTCGGCAAAATCGTTCTCAGGGAAGTGGAGAAAACCATCGAGGCCCTTGGGGGCCGTGGAATCTACGTGGAAACCTCCTCCCTTCCCAAGTATGAGCCCACAAGGGCCTTTTATCTGAAAAACAATTACCCCGAGAAGGCCCGCTTCGAGGATTTCTATGCCGATGGCGACGATAAAGTGGTGTATGTAAAGAAGATAGGTTAACCACCCCATGGCAGAAACGCCCTTCATCGATGTGCACAGCCACCACCAGGGAAACCCAAATGACCTTACCCTTACTGTAGTCAGCCTTTCGGCCCCAAATCCCAAATCCCAAAACCCAAATCCCAAACCTCAAACCCCAAACCCCAAACCCCATACCCTGGGTTTGCATCCCTGGCACATCGGACCCTCCAGTTTTAACCCCGATGAATTACGTTCCCTGGCCCTGCACCCTGATTGCATCGGAATCGGTGAAACGGGGCTCGACAAGCTCCGGGGCCCTGCCCTCACTATTCAAGAAGACGTTTTCAGGGAACATGTTAAGATCGCTGACGAAATTGGCAAGCCTGTGATTATACATTGCGTCAGGGCCTGGAACGAGATCATCGGACTGAAAAAAGAGCTTAATCCCACGGTCCCCTGGATCATTCACGGCTACAGGGGAAATCCCTCACATGCCGGCCAATTGATCGCGGCCGGTTTTTACCTCTCCTTTGGCGCCGCTCTGTTATCGGACGCCGGATTGCAGGATAGCTGGAGGCAATGCCCTGCCGGCCGCCTGTTCCTTGAGACCGACGAAAGTCAGGAACCCCTGAGCAGCCTGTACGAACAGGGTGCTCGCCTCAGGGATATTCCGGTATCGGAATTAAAGGAGTATATTGTTTCAAACTTCGAACAAGTATTTGGGATCCATGCAAACACCTGAATGGCTGCAGCGTACGGAATTGCTAATCGG
>CAYQFT010000028.1:0-1615 GCA_964416825.1 uncultured Porphyromonadaceae bacterium | reverse complement strand
GCTAATCGGGCCGGAAAAGATTTCCCGGCTTATGGAATCCAACGTGCTAGTGGTAGGCCTGGGCGGCGTGGGCGCCTATGCCGCCGAGATGATCTGCCGGGCAGGGGTGGGTTCGATGACGATCGTGGACGGTGACAAGATCCATCCCACCAACCGCAACCGGCAGCTGATTGCACTCACAAGCCTGGAGGGACAGGAAAAAGCGGAGACCATGGGCAGGCGACTCATGGATATCAACCCCGATCTAAAGCTCAGCGTTATCGGGGAGTATATCCGGGATGAGCGGATGATTGAGATTATCGACCAGCCCTTTGACTATGTGGTGGATGCTATTGATACGCTGGCACCGAAAGTATTCCTGATATACCACGCCCGAACCAAAGGGCACCGGGTGGTCAGTTCCATGGGTTCGGGCGGCAAGGTCGATCCGGAGATCATCCGCATTGCAGACCTCTCGGAATCCTATAACTGCAAATTAGCCAGCATCTTACGTAAACGCCTGCACAAACTCGGCATTTATAGGGACGTGAAAGTTGTATTCTCGCCCGAAGTGGTTGATAAAGAAACCACGCTGCCCGTTGAAGGCGAATCCAACAAGAAAACCACCGTCGGCACGATCAGTTACATGCCCCCGGCGTTTGGGTGCTTTATCGCATCCGTCGTGATCCGGGAACTAATGTGCTAATGTGCCAATGTGCCAATGTGGTAATGTGCCAATGTGCTAATGTGCCAATGTGGTAATGTGCCAATTTGCCAATTGTTATGCAATTCACACAATTATTAGTATTTTACAAAGTTCTGATTAAACCACCGAATTAGCACATTAGCAAATTGGCACATTAGCACATTATCAAATTGGCACATTAGCAAATGAAGCACCTCCCTCTCCTCCTCCTCCTCCTTCCCCTCCAGTTGCTCTTTTCCTGTGATAAGGGTTCTCCACCAGTAGCAGACTTTACGATAACGCCGGATGCCGGAAATACCGGTACCAATTTCATCATTGACCCCACCCTTACAACCGATGCAGAAAATGAAGCAGAAGACCTGAAATGCCGGTGGGACTGGACGAATGACGGAATCTGGGAAACTGGTTATCTGCCGCTTGAACCGTTCATTCACCAGTTCGATGTGACGGGCACCCTTGAGGTTAAAATGGAAGTTGTGGATGAGGAGGGTCTGACAGGGACCACAACCCGGTTGATCCAAATAAGTGAATCGGGACCTTCCGGCAGCTTTGTTGACAGCCGCGACAATCAGAAATACAAATGGGTCAGGATCGGCGAACAGATCTGGATGGCACAGAACCTCAATTTCAAGACTGAAAGCGGATCCTGGTGCTATGAGAACAAAGAGGCTAATTGTCTCAAATACGGACGCTTATATCAATGGGAAGCAACCGCTTCCAACTTTCTGGGCAACGGAAAGGATGTTTGTCCGGTGGGTTGGCACATGCCTTCCGATCAGGAATTTAAAACCCTTGAGAAGTATGCCGGGATGGAAGAATATGTACTCAACGACATCGGAGGACGGGGCTTTATCGCCAATAAGCTAAAATCATCTACTGGCTGGGGCGCTGAGGGCAATGGCACCAATGCTGCTGGTTTGAACGTAATCC
>CAYQFT010000027.1:8534-28506 GCA_964416825.1 uncultured Porphyromonadaceae bacterium | reverse complement strand
TGTCTTTATTCTTTCTTCTTTCTTCTTTCGCCCTGCGCCGCCCAAACCAAGATCGGATTATTAAAATACTCCGGCGGCGGCGACTGGTACGCCAACCCCACATCCCTGCCCAATCTCATTAAATTCTGCAACGAAACCCTCCATACTGATATTTCGCCGGAACCCACCGTGGTGGAGCCCGGAAGCCGCGATCTTTTCAGTCTTCCTTTCGTTCACATGACCGGTCATGGAAATGTGGTTTTCTCAGATCAGGAAGCCGAAAACCTCAGGAAATACCTGCTCGCCGGCGGATTCCTGCATATCGATGACAATTATGGCATCGATGAGTTTGTCAGGCGTGAAATGAAGAAAGTCTTTCCTGAACTTGAATTCACCGAGCTCCCCTCCTCTTTCGCCTTTTATCTTTCGCCTTTCGCCTTTCAGTCTGGACTTCCCAAAATCCATGAGCATGATAGCAAGCCTCCCCAGGGCTTTGGTCTCTTCTGGGAAGGCAGACTGATCTGTTTCTATACGTATGAAAGCGATCTCGGCGACGGCTGGGAAGATCCTCAGGTGCACGGGGACTCACAGGAAACGAGGCTGAAGGCGCTGAGGATGGGGGGAAATCTTCTTACCTACGTTTTTACTGGAAAGTGAAAAACGGTTGCCGGTTTCCAGTTGCCGGTTACCGGTTGTAGAGACGCATAATAATGCGTCTCTACGATTCGTCTCTATCTGAATCTGATACTTCGTAATTCGGAATTCTCAATTCGAATCTCTCAACTCCTCCCCCTCTTTCATCTTTCTTCTCTCTTCTTTAATCTTCGGAACCCGTCCCGCTTTCCGCAGCGCCTCACTGATAATCCATTCCAATTGTCCGTTCGTGCTGCGGAATTCATCGGCGGCCCACTTCTCGAGGGCTTCGAATTTTTCCGGGTTCAACCGTAGCACGAAGGACTTCTTGGCACTCATGACTGACTAGTTATGAAGGGTTCCGGCATTTACGATCGGCTGGGCAGATACATCAGAGCATAATACCACCATCAGGTTGGAAACCATGGCTGCTTTACGCTCTTCATCCAGGGTGATGATCTGCTTCTCTGACAGCTGCTCCAGAGCCATCTGAACCATTCCCACGGCACCCTCAACGATTTTCGAACGTGCTGCCACCACAGCCTGGGCCTGCTGGCGGCGAAGCATGGCTCCGGCAATCTCAGAGGCATAGGCGATGTAGTTAATGCGTGCTTCGATCACATGGATTCCGGCTATGGTAAGCCGCTCCTTGAGCTCGCTGGCCAACTGCTCATTCACCTCCTCAACACCGGAGCGAAGCGTGAGTTCAGCACCTTCTACCTCAAAGTTGTCATACGGATACATTCCGGCAAGCTTCCTGAGTGCAGCGTCGCTCTGAACGGTAACGAAATGCTCGAACTCGTTGACCTCAAAGGCGGCCCGATAGGTATTCTCAACCTTCCAAACCAGCACCAAACCAATCATGATCGGATTACCCACTTTATCATTTACCTTGATAGGCTGGCTGTCGAAGTTCCGGGCTCTCAGGGAAATCTTCTTTCGGATATTCAGCGGATTGAACCAGAAAAAACCGTTGTCTTTAATGGTACCGACATAACGCCCGAACAACACCAGCACAAGAGACTCATTCGGGTTAACAACCGCTAAACCCGCCATAAAGAACAGGCAGATAACCAACACGGGGACAAATACATAGAAATAATCCTGGGCGTAAACCAAACCCAGCACGGATGCGGCTCCCAGGATAAACCAAATGGCAAACATCACGTAGCCATTCTTTGCTTTAAATTCAAGTTCTTGTTTCATTTTAATATCATTTTGATATCACAAAAGTATTTCAGGTTTTTGAATCCACCAAATAAATTTCAAAAAAAAATGCCCCCGGTTTCCCGAAGGCATCTTCTTAATTGAAGAAGAGGTAGTTAGTTCTTAAAAATGTCGATCTCTTTCAGGTAAACCGACGATACGGCCGAATACGCTGCAGCAAAACCGAGGATCTGTTTAACCGCTCCCTCCGGAGCCTTGAATAGAGGTTCTGAGTCCATTTCCTCCATCAGACTGATCTCATCAAGTAATTTGGTTTCTTCATCTTTCGCAGATTCTGCATTGGCCAGAAAGAAAAGGGTAGATAAGTTCATCATAGGCGAATTAATCATTTATAAGGAAAACGACCGCAGTTACAGGATAGTATACAACTTTTAAAATATTTTTAAAACAGGGCAAAAGGGCAAGAGGGCAGAAGGGCAGAAATTGTAGAGACGCATATATGCGTCTGTACAAAAAAGAAAAAGGGCAGAAACTACTTCTGCCCTAACTTGTAACTTGGCACCTATGACTTCTGACTAATTTCTGCCCTCTGCCTTCTGCCTTCTGCCTTCAGGTAGGTTTAGGACATCGTCAGCGTCAGCTGCTTATCTTTCACCATCTTCCTCATGTTGATCAATGCATAGCGCATGCGTCCCAAAGCCGTATTAATGCTCACACCCGTTTGGTCGGCAATCTCCTTGAAACTCAGGCCGCAATAGTGCCTCAGGTAAACCACCTGCTTTTGGTCATCAGGCAGCAGATCCACAAGCATCCTCACATCGGACATCACCTGGTCATGAACCATGGTCTCTTCCACATTGTGTTCCGATAGTTTCCGGTTGTTAAACAGGTCCATATCCCCGGATTCGTTCGGTACGGTATTCAACAGCTTCTGTTTCCGGTAATGGTCGATAATGAGATTGTGGGCTATGCGAAGCACCCAGGAGAGGAACTTGCCCTTATCGTAATACTTACCCTTATTCAGGGATTTAATAACCTTAATGAAGGTATCCTGAAAAATGTCTTCGGCAAGCTGGGGATTTCTGACAATGAGCAGGATATACGTATAGACCCTGTTCTTATGTCTGCTGATCAAAACCTCGATGCAAGCCTTGTCGCCTGCGATGTACTGCTCCACGAGGGCATAATCATCGTGATTATGTAAGTTCAAAACTACCTCCTTTTTAAGAATTAACACAGAAGTAGAATTGCCCCGATAACAGTCCTCCTATTAGTTTTGGTTAAAATGTCTCTTATCTTCAGAACGCAAATATACGAACAATATTTTACAATCCTGATAATTTTTTGCCCTGCCAAAAATGATCTAACTTCACAGCCCGAAAATTATCAAAAACCATGCCCGTTTACAGGAGTGATCCGGAAGAGTACATTTATATTAAGGGAGCCCGGGTTCACAACCTGAAAAACATCGACCTTGCCATTCCACGCGACAAGCTTGTGGTGATAACCGGACTGTCGGGCTCAGGAAAATCATCGCTCGCTTTTGACACGTTATATGCTGAGGGTCAGAGACGTTACGTAGAAAGTCTTTCTTCCTATGCCCGTCAGTTCCTGGGGAGGCTTGACAAGCCCGATGTAGATTCCATCTCCGGGATACCGCCTGCCATTGCCATTGAGCAGAGGGTTAATACACGAAATCCGAGGTCGACAGTTGGAACCTCCACTGAGATTTACGACTATGTAAAGCTCCTGTACGCCCGGATCGGTGAGACGTATTCACCGGTGAGCGGAAGCAGGGTTCAGAAGCATCAGGTTCAGGATGTGGTTGAGCACATTCTGAATCTGCCAGCCGGCACACAGGTAATGATCCTGGCCCAACTGCATAAGCCAGCCGACCGATCACTCAAGATGCAACTCGAGATACTGGTCCAGCAGGGATTCTCGCGCGTTGAGGAAAATGGCCAGATACGGAAGATATCCGAGATACTGGACCCCGCCTACCCTTTCTGCGAAACCTGCAAGTTTGACATTCTCATTGACCGGATCTTTGTAGGAGAGGAAGAGGACCTTCAGGCCCGGGTAGCGGATTCTGTTGAGACTGCTTTTTTTGAAGGAAAGGGAGATTGTTCCATTAAGATCTTTACCGATGGAGGTTATTCCGAGCTAAGCTTTTCAGATCGTTTCGAGCTGGACGGCATCCTCTTTGAACTGCCCTCAGTTCATCTCTTCAGTTTTAATAATCCGGTGGGTGCATGCCCGGTGTGTGAAGGGTTTGGAAGCACTATAGGTATTGATGAAGATCTGGTAGTAACCAACAAAAACCTTTCAGTTTTTGAAGATGCCATCGTCTGCTGGAAAGGTGAAAAGATGTCGAAGTGGAAAGAAAAGCTGATTCAGACTGCCGACAGGTTCAACTTCCCGATCCACAGGCCATTTTTTCAGCTTAGCGACGAAGAAAGGCTATTGCTTTGGACCGGAAACAGCCATTTCAAGGGACTTCATGATTTCTTCGCCCATCTCGAGGAGAAAGCATATAAGATTCAATACAGGGTAATGCTGGCGCGGTACAGGGGTAAAACCGTTTGTCCGGAATGCCTGGGATCGCGGCTTCGCAGGGAGGCAACCTGGGTTAAGGTTCAGGGCAAAGCAATTACTGACCTGATAAAAATGCCTGTTTCCCAGTTGCAGGAATTCTTCCTTGGGATTAAGCTCTCACCACACGATGAAAAAATTGCCGGCAGGCTTATGGTTGAGATCAACAACCGGCTCACTTACCTGGTCGATGTCGGGTTAGGTTACCTCACGCTTAACCGTACCTCAAACACCCTGTCGGGTGGCGAATCCCAGCGCATAAATCTTGCAGGATCACTCGGATCCAGTCTGGTAGGGTCCCTGTATATTCTTGATGAGCCCAGTATCGGGCTGCATCCTCGTGATACCGCCCGTCTGATCTCTGTGCTGCAGCGGCTTCGAGACCTGGGTAACACGGTGATTGTGGTTGAGCATGATGAGGAGATTATCCGATCATCGGACTATATAATAGATATTGGCCCCGGTGCCGGACGTTTTGGCGGAGAGATCGTTTTTAACGGAACGATCGAGGAGCTTAAGAAAGCCAAAGGGCTCACTGCTGCCTACCTGCGGGGCGACGAGAGAATTCCGGTTCCACCGGTCAGGAGGGCCTGGACCAACCGTCTGGAGATAGAGGGCGCCAGTGAGAACAACCTTAAAAACCTCAATGTCACTTTTCCGCTTGAGGCAATGACGGTGGTAACCGGCGTGAGTGGCTCCGGTAAATCCACCCTGGTTACCAGAACTCTCTATCCCATTCTTAACAAGCGGATTAACGGTGCCGGCGACAAAACGGGGAGGTATGGCACACTTACCGGTGATCTTCACCGAATCAAACAGGTAGAAATGATTGACCAGAATCCGATCGGTAAAAGTTCGCGGTCAAATCCGGTCACCTATATTAAAGCCTGGGATGACGTAAGGAAACTTATGGCTGATCTGCCCTTGTCGCAGGTTAACGGCTACAAATCCTCACACTTCTCATTCAATGTGGAGGGCGGACGATGCGAGGAGTGTCAGGGAGAAGGTGTGATAAAGGTTGAAATGCAGTTTATGGCCGATGTTTACCTGACATGTGAACATTGTCATGGCACCCGTTTTAAGGAAGAGATTCTTGACGTCCGCTTTCATGAAAAGAACGTACACGACATGCTTGAGATGTCGGTTCAGGAGGCATGGGAATTCTTTGGCAGCATTAAGGACTCGGGTTGCAGGAAGATCACCTCCAAGCTTCAGCCATTGATGGATGTGGGGTTAGGGTACGTAAAACTTGGCCAGTCGTCATCCACCCTCTCCGGCGGGGAAAGTCAGCGGATCAAGCTGGCATCTTTCCTCACTAAAAGCCATGAATCTGGGCACACCCTGTTTATTTTTGATGAACCCACCACCGGCCTTCATTTTCATGACATACGCACGCTGCTGAAAGCCTTTGAAGCGCTGCTTGAGAAGGGGCACACACTGATTGTGATTGAGCACAACCCGGAAATCATAAAGAATGCCGACTGGATCCTTGATCTGGGTCCAGGCGGAGGCGCCGAAGGGGGAACCCTGGTTTTTGCCGGCACTCCGGAAGAGCTGATAAGCTGCCCCGGTTCCCGGACTGCTCCGTATCTGAAAGAAAAACTATAACTATGTCACCTCTGAAACCCGATCCCGAACTTGAAGGGCTGATCCGGCAGATAAACTCGAAAGACGCCCCCGCCGCCTTTGCCGCCGCACTGGTTGACCCAAAGTATGCTTCAAAAAGGACCGAGATTGCCAGAATTTGCTGGGAATCGCAGCTGGATTTCACCGGCCATCTTTTACTTTTTACTCACCTGATTATCACAGGAGATTTTTTACTGGCACTGGAATCCTTTTCAGTGATTGAGAACACCTTCCTCGAACGGCCGGTTAATCTGGAATTATCAAAAGAGATCATGAGCCTCTTACAAAACAGCATCCCTGATCAACCTGATGTTAAACAGAGGCTGATCAGGGAACTGATGCTGGTGATTGAACCCTTTATCACCGACAACTAGTGCCGGCTGGAGTAGTACCGCATAAACTGAGATCTCTCCCAGATTCTTGGATCATCATACATCCGGTAGCTCATTTTACCCCTGAAATCATTCACCGAGCCGAATTCATGGGTTTCCATCCATGTCGTGAGCCCGCCTAGCAGGTCGGAAAGGTATTCCGGCCCATTTTTGTACAGGACTGAACAAACCTGAACCGTTGAGGCGCCAGCCAGTAAGAGTTTGATCACGGCATCACTGTCGTGAACCCCGGTGGACGCCGACAGATCAATCTTCCTGAATTTATCGGCGACCAGGCTAACCCAACGGAGAGTCTGCCGGAGATCGGCCGGCGAACTGAAGACTTCAGATGAAGATATTTTCATCTCTTTAAGGTCGATATCGGGCTCATACAACCGGTTAAATAGGACCACTCCTTTAACGCCGATCGCATGAAACTGATGTACCATGTATATCAGGTTTGAAAAATAGGGACTAATCTTAGTAATGATTGGAAGGCTCACCGACTCCTTAACTTTCTCAACTATTCTGAGGTACGACTTCTCTATCCGCTCAGGTTCCTCTCCATCAACTGGAAGGATAAACAGGTTGAGTTCAAGTGCATCCGCCCCTGCTGACTCTATTTGCCTGGCAAAAGCGGTCCAGTCGGTTGCACTGATGCAGTTGATGCTGGCAATGACCGGCATCGGTATTGTCCTTTTCGCACTCTCAATCAGCCCAAGATAATCTCCGACCGTGTGGCTTTTGGAATAGTTTCGTATATAATCAGCTGCTTCCGGATAGGAATAATCATCAATCAACCTGCCCGAATCAAAATTAATCTGCTCTTCAAAAAGTGATTTCAACACTATGGCACCAGGGCCAAATCCGGCAAGTTTTTTAATCTTTTCCAGGCTGTCGGAAAGCCCTGAACTGCTGACGATGACCGGGTTTTCGAGTTCCAATCCGGCATAAGTTGTTTTAAGATCGACCATATCTTTGTTTGTTAGATGTGTTTCTGTTTAACGGGAACCAAAAATTGCTGTTCCGATCCTGACCAGTGTACTCCCACGCTTGACAGCAAGGTGGTAATCACCAGACATTCCAATGGATAGCTCATTAAAGCCTGATAGCTCGGAATATAAAGTACCTTTTATTTCGATAAAGAGATTGTGAATCAACTCAAATTCGGAATCCACCTGAACCGGGTCATCGGTAAAGGTAGCCATACCCATCAGGCCGCGGAAGCAAATGCCAGGCAGCTGCCGAAGCGATGTATCGGCCAGCAGGCTCCGGACTTCATCGGGGTCGAAACCGAATTTTGTCTCCTCCCGGGCAATGTGGACCTGCAAAAGGCAATCGATGGTTTTGCCGATTTTTACCGCTTCTTTTGAAACCTCCAGCAAAAGCCTGACAGAATCAATCGAATGAATCATGCTCACGTAAGGGACGATGGCCTTTACCTTGTTTCCCTGCAGGTGACCAATCAGGTGCCATTCGATATCATCAGGGAGGAGCGGCTGCTTTGCAAGCAGTTCCTGAACACGGTTTTCACCAAAGATCCGTTGTCCGGCCAGGTAGGCTTCCCGGATGGATTCTGCCGGATGATTCTTGGAAACCGCTACAAGTCGCACTTGCACAGGAAGTTCCGCCCGCAGATTATCGATATTTTTGCTGATTTCCGACATTCAATAAAGGTACACAAGCAAAATCAGAATTTAAAGGAAATGGCAAAAGCTTGCTGACCCGTTTCGCCGTTTCGAATCAGGCCGATATAGGTTCCGTTTACAGAGATCCGCTCCGATAAAAGAACTTCGACCTTGTCATCCAGCATCAGCTCAGCGCTAAAGTTTACCTGAATTTCCCTGATCGTCCGTTCCTGAAGCAGTTCGCGGGGCATCTCGTTGAGGACCCAGTCGATATAGCGGGCATTGTTCACATGCAGGTTCATGTCGGTGTGATTGTATGCAGCCCTGAAAGAATTAACCGGACGAAGGGCTTCACTGCCGTTGATTTTAACCGGTTTTTCCTCAACGGCATGCATGTGTCCATGTCTTCCGACCGTGTATTCTCCCGGGGTCAGCCGCACGGGTTTCCTCTTTTCCAGATCGATGATACTCCATAATGTAGTAGCAGAAATGATGATTTCTCCAGTAGCATCCTTAATCTCGATATCACGGTAGGCTGTAATACCCGCCATGGTTTTTGGCCAGGTTCTGATGCGAATGGTTTCGCCCCATTCCGGCATTCTGTCTACCCGGATGAGGGCCCTGAGAAATACCCATGCCTGATTTTGCCGGATCATCCCGGTGTACCCCCACCCTCTTCTCTCGGCATCATGGTGGGCAATTTCAACCATGAGGCCAAACAGGGAGGGAATGCTAAGCTTTTTTTGCGCATCAACTAAAAAGGAATACACAGGAAAATCTTCTTCCAGGATCGGAATGTCCTCTTGTCGGAAAGTATCGGGTGATTCCAAAATCATTTTAATCTTGCGGAAAAGTGGTCAATTTTAAACAATTTTGGCGAGGAAAAACATGAAGAAAATCTCCTATATATCTTCTTTGATTCTTGAAGGTGAGCACCAGCAGCAGGATTTCAAGTTTGGCATAACCGATTCTCGAAAGATTGCCAGGTCGCTGGTTGCCTTTGCGAATACCGATGGCGGAAGGCTGCTTATCGGGGTAAAGGATAATGGAGTGATTGCAGGGGTGCGAACCG
Organism: uncultured Porphyromonadaceae bacterium; assembly: GCA_964416825.1. GTDB lineage: Bacteria > Bacteroidota > Bacteroidia > Bacteroidales > UBA12481 > UBA12481. The sequence continues at coordinate 19,438 of CAYQFT010000027.1, read as the reverse complement.
AAGAGGAGTATTATATGGTGGAATCGGCAGCCCAGATGTATTCGAAACCTGAGATACGCTTTGAATCCAAGGTCTGGACCGAAAACGGGAAAACGGTTCTCGAGGTATGGGTCCCACCCAGCCCGGCCCGGCCGCATTTTGTAAAGGAGGAGGGTGACAAGCTTCAGGCCTATGTGCGTTCACGTGATGAAAATATTCAGGCTGATGAGGTGATGGTGGCTGTGTGGCAGAAGCGGAAAATCAAAAAAGGTGCCCTGATCCGCTATTCCCGGGATGAGGAGGCACTGTTCACCCTTCTGAACCAAAATGGGCAGGTTACATTAAAAGAGTACATCAGGGCAGCAAGAGTCCCGCATAAACTGGCCATTGAGACAGTGGCCAACCTGATTATTCTCGGGCTGGTCCAACAGGTGGTTGCCTCTCCGGAATCATTTTTCAGAATAAATTCAAAAAGCGAAGAGTAGCGGTGAACCAATCCCATTGGACGTTGTTATATGTTAAAATAACAATGCCATGGGAAAACTTTCAACGACTTATCTCGGAATTCCGGTTAACAGTCCGGTAATTGTAGGAGCCTGCGACCTGGTTGAAACTCCGGAACATCTAACCAAAATGGAAAAGGCCGGTGCCGGCGCCATCGTTTACAAGTCCTTGTTCGAAGAGCAGATTCAGCTTGAAGACATGGAGCTTTCCAACATGCTTGATTCATATAACGAGCGAAATGCTGAGATGACACGCCTCTTTCAGGACAAGTCATATGCAGGTCCTGAAGAGTATCTGAGCCGGTTATCCCAGGCGAAAAAGAGGATCACCATTCCGTTGATCGGCAGCCTCAATGCGATTTATCCGGAGACCTGGATCAAGTATGCCAAAGCCATTGAATCAACCGGTGTTGACGGACTTGAGCTCAACTTTTTCAGCATTCCGTTTTCCGACACCCGAACCGGTGCAGAGATTGAAAACGAGCAGCTGGCTATTGTAAAAAGCGTTGTGGAAGCAGTAAAAATTCCGGTCAGTGTTAAGCTGAGCCCTTACTACTCAAACCTGATCAACTTCATCAGCCGGCTCCAGGACACTGGAATACAGGGAATTGTGCTTTTTAACAAGTTATTCCAGCCTGATATTGACATAGACAGCATCAAGCACATAGCACCATGGAACCTGAGCTCCGAGAAGGAATATCGCTTGACGCTCCGTTATGCCGGTCTTCTGTATGGGGAATTCAGAGGGGACATCATCGGGAATCGCGGGGTGTATCATGCAGAAGATGTCATCCGCCTGCTGCTTGCCGGTTCCGACAGTGTACAGATTGTGAGCACGATTTACAAGAATGGATTCGGAAAAATTTCAGAAATCAATCAGTCGGTCATCGCATGGATGACAAAACATGGCTTTAAAACCATTGATGATTTCAGGGGTAAACTTAGCAGGATCAATACTTTGAATCCCCTGATCTATAAAAGGGCACAGTATATTGACATGATGCTGAATTCCGGAAAATTAATTAACCGGCCAGGCCTGTAGGGGCGCATAAATGTGCCCGATTTACGGACGCATGTATGCGTCCCTACGCGCGGAACCGGAAAATAAATCCGGTTCCGCGCACTGTTTCAATGGAAACAGTCTCCTCACAGGCAAGAAATTTACGCAGCCGGCTGACGAAAACGTCCATGCTTCGTCCCAGGAAATAATCATTTTCTCCCCAAACTTCCGTAAGAATTTCCTCGCGTTTAACGAGCTTGTTTTCATGCAGGAGGAAATATTTCAGCAGCATACCTTCCTTAAGGGTGAGCTTGTGAGCATCCTCGGGTGTGGTCAGTAAAAGCTCCAGAAAATTGAACGATGACTGGCCGATTTTAAAATCGTTCTCATCCTGTACCCCGGTCCGCTTCAGAATGTTATTGACTCTGAGAACCAGCTCATCCACTTCAAACGGTTTACAGATATAATCATCGGCCCCGATTTTCAGTCCCCTGATCCGGTCCTCTTTCAGGCTTTTGGCTGTCAGAAAAATAAACGGAGTATCCGGCGATTGCCGGCTTATCTTCTCAGCCACCTCAAAGCCGTCCATTTTGGGCATCATCACATCCAGGATGCAGATATTGTAGCCCGATTTGCGAAACATCTCCCAGGCCTCTTCCCCGTCACGGGCCAGCGTAACCACAAACCCCTGAATCTCAAGATATTGTGCAAGGATGCTTCCCAGATCCGGATCATCCTCAGCCAGCAGAATTTTTATTTTTTCCATGTGTGGGTATATTAATGGTGAAGGTGGTCCCTTTTCCAGGCTTGCTCGAAACCTCAACCGTGCCGCCATGGGCTTCAACGATCTGTTTCACATAGAACAACCCAAGTCCAAGGCCTTTGACTTTATGTATATTACCGGTTGACACCCGGTAGAATTTATCAAATATATGTTTCTGATCTTCCCTGGATATCCCTATACCGTTGTCGGTGACAGTAATTTTCAGGCGGTCATCACAATGAACTTCCATCAGGATTTGCGGTTCATTCGTATTGTATTTGACTCCGTTCACCAGCAGGTTATGAATGGCGATGGTCATTTGAACTTCATCGAGGTAAGCAAGAGGTGACTTAATCTCGTACCGCTCTTCGAGCTGGCAACCCTTTCCCTGGCACTCCCATCTGAAAGCCTCAGCAATTCCAGAGAAAAACGGTTCCACCTCCAGCATCTGGCGTTCCATTGAAAACTGCCGCCTTTCCCACATGCTGATCTCCAGGAGGTGGTTGATCTGCTTGGTTAACTGACGGTTCTGCCGGTGAATAATGGAAACTGTCTCCTTTGTTTTATCCCGGTTATCCAAAATCGAATCGTTCTCCAGCGTTCGCGTGGCAATCGATATGGTCGACAGCGGCGTCTTGAGCTCATGCGTCATGTTATTGATAAAATCAGTCTTGAGCTGCGAAAGCCTTCTTTCCTCCAGCAAACTACGAATGGAATAGAAGAACATGAACCCCACGCTTATTAAAGCGAGTATGGCCAAAATCAGGCTGCCCCAGATTTTGGACAGAACCAGGCTCTTTTTCTGATTAAAATCCACATAATAATTAAAGCCGATACTAAAATTCGAGTCAAAATTACTGTAACTGTATACCGGCTTCTGGTTTTTATCAATCAGCAGCTTCTCCTTTAATCCCCAGGAGGAATCAGTCTTTTCGCTATAAATCGAAAGATAATCAGGAAAGGAAACCAGAACCAGGTCGGTAATCTCAAAGTGCGATTCGAAATTGCTGTCTTCCTTAACCGACCTCAGATACTGTCGCAAAAGTTCATCTGTTTTTTGATATTTCATCAGGTCATCCTGAAATCCCTCCAGAACAATTTTCCTGAAATCCAGCGTATCGAATTATTTTCCGGAAATAATTGTAAAGTACTTCTCGGAAAGGGTGTTCATGCGTTTATAGGATTCCTTGAATCCCTTGTCGCCGTAATTCCGCTCGATAAAATCGAGTCCCTTTTGTAAGATTTCACGGTACCGGTAGTCAAATTTCTCGGTTTCGAGCCGATAGATACGGTTGATCAGGATGACCTCAATTCCGATTAAAATGATAATCGAAGCAACAGAAAACAATAATATGGTCAGGTTTTTTTTCATTTCCGGAATAAAAGTAACTCCTTTTTTTCTGTGACAACCTGATTAACCTGATATTAACCCGGCGTTAACGCTGAGCAGGTGTGGCAGGCATTACCTTTGAACCGGATACTTAATTCAACGAAAATGAAAACAAAAATGTATACACAGTTCCTTTTGGTTGTTTTCCTTGCTTCGGCTACCGGAGTGATGGCACAGACAAAAACCGAAAAGGAGGTAAAATCGGTAGAAGGCCCAAAGAAAACTCAGGTCACGACAATTGTTGAAGGCAAAAAGCTGACGGAAGAAGATCTCAAAAAGGAGCTTGAAGCTGTGCGCAACCTCAATGAAAAAGAGTTGAAAAAGCTGCAGGAAAACAAGGCCTTTCAGGAAGATGCAATCCGCCTGAACCGGGAGGCCTATCAGATTCAAAGAAAAGCAATTGCAGATTTGAAAGAGCAGGGTTTGGATAATTATGTAGTTGTGCCCGATGTAATTCGGCACAACGCTGATTTTTACAACCAGTTCGGTCAAACCTATAATGTCTGGTCGAACCGGGAGAACTCCTCACTTTCCATCAGTAAAGCCCTATCTGATGTAACCTTTGCAACAGACTTCAACTATGAAGTCAAAGAAGGCACCTTCACCATCAGTTTTGATGTGAACGGTGCCCTGACAGCCGGCGAACTGAAGATCATCATGAAAAAACCTGACGGTAAGACTTTTCAGGAAATAACGATGTCTTCCCTGGCCGATGTAAACTGGAACCAGACGTTTCGTTGGGAAGAAGACGACCAGGATGAATTTCTTGGAAAATGGACCATCTCCATCAAGGCAGATAAAGCCAAAGGAAATTACAGCGTGCGGGTAAATTCAAGGTAAACATGCGGTATGGACGCATATATGCGTCCATACATCGCCCCTGGCAAATGCACACAGAGACGCATGTTAATGCGTCTCTTTTTTTTTCACCTTTGTTAAAACCATTTTCTTCTTAATAAATACCTAAATCATGAAATCAAAACTGATCGTCACTACATTGACTGCATTGCTGTTTGCCGGAGCAATAACAATTGCTCAGAGCCCCATCGAAAAAGGATTAAACGCCATAACCAAGTCTGCCATTAAGGGACAGCTGGACTTTCTGGCATCAGACTGGACCGAAGGCCGTGAAACCACCACAAAAGGAGAATTCATGGCCGGAGATTACATTGCATCAATATTTCAGATTTACGGGGTTCTCCCTTCAGGCGATATGGAAGGCGGCGGTTACCGTTTTGATCCTTCAGGGAACAAACCGGTACAAATACCCCCAACCCGCAGTTATTTTCAGAAAATTAATTTCAATCAAACCCTTGCCCAGGAAGCCACGATGGAGATTATTACCCGGGAAGGATTGGTCGAGAATAGAGTAATACTCTCCCAAGGAAAGGATTTTGTCAGCTATGAATCGATTGGAAATATTGATGTTACCTCTCCGGTAATATTTATCGGTTACGGATATAAAAATGACGAGATCGGGTATGATGATTTTAAGGACATGGACCTGAAAGGCAAAATTGTACTGCGCCTGAGCGGATATCCGGGTTCAAAAGATACTCTTTCAGAGGCTTTTAAAAAGATGAAAATAAAGGATCCGTCCTCCTATGAATTTTATCAGACGCTCCGGAAAGTGAAGGAAGACCTGATAAATAAGAGCGGAGCAGCCGCAGTGATCAGCATCGGAGGGTATTTTTCACAGGGCCAGCCGACCAATTATCCTTTCCGGATCAATACCAAGACTTTTGAAGGTGACAAAAAGGATTACGAGAAAAGCCGCAATTCACTAAACATCAGCCTTCCTGCTAACCCTGATGTCGTTACGGTGCCTTCCATTAACCTGGAGTCAAAAATATTCAATGATTTAGTACAGGGTTCAGGGATCAACATCGGGGAGTTTGAAAAAACGGCTGCTTCCAAATTGAAATCCGGTTCCAGGGAAATCAAGGGAAAAATGATCCACTTGAAGAACACGTCAACCACACAAACGCTGCTGGGACGAAATGTTCTGGCCAGAATTGAAGGTGAAAACCCAAATGAAGTCATTGTGGTTGGTGCCCACTATGACCATATAGGAATCTCCGGTGGCTATATCTATAATGGTGCTGACGACAATGCATCAGGAACAGTTGGTGTTATGACCCTTGCAAAAGCCTTTATCGCCACGGGGGTTAAGCCTAAAAAAACTATCATCTTTGCAGCCTGGACCGGCGAAGAGAAAGGATTGCTCGGATCCTATTATTTCGTCCAGAAATACCCCAAAGTCGAAGAATTTGTACTGAACCTGAATTTCGATATGATTTCCCGCAGGCCGGAGAAAGATACTTCCGGATTTAAGGCAGGAATGGATTACACCGAGGGTTACCCGATTTTAAAAGACCTCGTGGAAAAAGCGAATACTGATTATGGGCTAGGTTTGGAAGTGGCCTTCCGGCCGGCAAAACAACCCATGGGTGGAACTGATTTCACACCTTTTTCAGAGAAAAAAGTTCCGATTTACAGCTTTGATGCTGCCTTCACCTCCGATTATCACGGGCCGATGGATCATTCGGATAAAGCAAATCTCGACCTGATGGAGAAGATCATCAAGGCAGGATTTGTCAGTTTATACCAAATGGCAACATCGGATTTTAAACCGGAGGCGAAATAATCGTAGGGACGCATATATGCGTCCCTACATGGCCATTGGCAAATGCACGTAGAGACGCAAATATGCGTCTCTACATGTTTTATGGCCAAATTAAAATGTATGTATCACCAGCCCGCTGCGCAGTTTCGGTTCAAACCACGTTGTTTTGGGCGGCATGATATTGCCGGTATCGGCAATATCCATCAGTTGTTTCATGGATACTGGATAGAGTGCGAACGCAACGGCCATTTCGCCGCTGTCTACGCGCTTCTTTAATTCTCCCAATCCACGGATTCCACCCACAAAATCCACGCGTTTGTCCGTGCGGAGGTTTGTAATACCCAGGATATCCCTCAGGATCAGATCTGAACTGATTGTAACGTCAAGAACACCGATCGGATCGTCATCGTTGTAGGTTCCTTTCCTGGCCGTAAGGCTGTACCAGGAACCATTGAGATACATTCCGAAATTATGCAGACCTGTTGGATGATAAATCTCAGGCCCCTGCATTTCCACTGTGAATTGCTCCCCCAGCCGCCTGATGAATTCCGCCCTGGAATTACCATTAAGGTCCTTAACCACACGGTTGTAATCAATAATGCGCAGTTGATTATCCGGAAAGTGAACAGCAAGAAAATAGTTATACTCTTCTGTGCCGGTATGGCTGGGATTATTCTTCTTTCTCTCACTTCCAACCAACGCTGCAGCTGCTGTGCGGTGATGCCCGTCGGCCACATAGGTACAGGGAATCCCTGAAAACAGCCTGGTAATTCCGGAAATAGTCTGGTCATCATCAATGACCCACAGTTGGTGGCCGATCCCGTCGACTGAGGTAAAATCATACTCGGCGGGGTGTTCTTTCACCCACCCGCCGATCAGTGAATCCAGCTCCGCGACTGCCCTGTAGGTAAAGAATACCGGCTCCAGATTGGCGCTGGTAATCCTGACATGCTTCATCCGGTCCTCTTCTTTGTCGGGCCGGGTCAGCTCATGCTTCTTAATCACCCCGGTCAGATAATCTTCAACCCCTGCGCAACCCACCAGGCCATACTGGGTGATTCCATTCATGGTCTGGGCATAGATGTAATACATTTCTTTGGGGTCCGCAACCAGCCAGCCCTTTTGCTGGAACACCGAGAACATCTCGGCAGCTTTGTCGTAGACTTTCTGATCATGCTCATCAATATCCGGTGAAAAATTAATTTCAGGTTTGATGAGGTGCAGCAGGGATTTTTCATTTCCAGCCGCCTCGATCCGGGCTTCAGCCGAATTTAGTACATCATAAGGCCGGGATGCTACCAGGTGAGCTATGTTTTTTGGAGGCCTGAGGCCGGTAAAGGGTTTGAGGATTGCCATTGTGTTGTTACTGGTTACTGGTTACTGGTTAAGGGTTACCGGTTGCCGGTTACCGGTTGCCGGTTAATTCGTCCTTTAACTGGCAACTGGTAACGGGTAACTGGTAACGGATGCTAAAAAGAAGCAGGAAACCTAATTTCTATTTATTCACCTTGAATCGGACGTCGCCTTTCTCGAAAAAGTCGCGGATCTGCTCTGCAGCTGCGATTCCTGCATTGATGTTTGCCTCTTCGGTCTGTGCACCCATTTTCTTAGGGGTGGCATAATAGCGGCCGGCAAACTTCTCCTGAAAAGCTTCGAATGCGTCCGGAGCCACATCCGTCAGATACTGAAATTTGGCTTTCTGTTCCATCACCTGCATCAGTTCCTCCTCCTGGATCACTTCCTTGCGGGCGGTGTTAACGAGAACGCCATCAGCTGGCATTAGGGAAAGCAGCTTAGCACCGATCGACTTTTTAGTTTCTGCATTTGCCGGTATGTGCAATGAAATATACTGGCAGGTTTTATACAATTCCTCCGCCGTAGCAACTGGTTTTACACCAGCTGCAGTAATCGCTTCTGCCGGAACGAAGGGGTCAAAAGCGTAAATATCCATTCCAAAGCCTTTGGCTATCATGGCAACATATTTGCCAACAAATCCAAATGCATGGATGCCCAGCTTCTTGCCCCTGAGTTCGGTACCGGATTTTCCGCTGAACATGCCACGGGCACCATAGACCATCATTCCAAGGGCCAGTTCGGCAACTGCGTTGGAGTTTTGTCCCGGAGTGTTCATGGCGACAACGCCCTTCTCAGTAGCTGCAGCCAGATCAATGTTATCATAACCGGCACCGGCCCTGACAACAATTTTCAGATTTTTCGCTGCATTCAATACCTCCCGGGTAACCAGGTCACTCCTGATAATCATGGCATCTGCCTCCGAGGCAGCTTCATACAGCTGCTCAGGAGTGGTGTACTTTTCAAGCAGAAGGAGGGTATAACCAGCCTTCTCAACCACTTCGCGGATTCCCTTAACGGCAACCGGGGCAAAGGGTTTATCGGTGGCAACCAATACTTTTTTCATAGTTGTCATATTAAGGTTAGGAAACCGATTTCTCAAATTCCTTCATGGCATCAACCAATACCTGAACACTTTCGATATCAAGCGCGTTGTAGCATGAAGCTCTGAAACCTCCGACAGAGCGGTGACCTTTAATTCCAACGATTCCCTTGGTTTTTGTCAATTCCAGAAAATCATTCTCTTTTTCTGCATAAGCCTCTTTCATGACAAAGCAGATATTCATGCGCGACCTGTCTTCTTTCGCGGCTGTACCAACAAAAACCTTACTGTTGTCGATCGCATTGTAAAGAAGATCGGCTTTAGCCTGTGCCCTGCGATCCATTTCCTTAAGACCTCCCATGGATTTGACCCACTTAAGAACTTCCCTGACCGTGAAAATGGCAGTACATGGAGGAGTATTCTTCATAGAATCGTTTTCAACATGTACGCGGTACTTAAGCATAGTTGGGATATTGCCCCGGGTAACGTGCTCCAGCATTTCATTCTTAATAATAATGACGGTAACGCCGGCAGGCCCCATATTCTTCTGGGCTCCGCCATAAATCAGGGCATACTTCGATACATCAACCGGCCGGCTGAGGATATCCGATGACATGTCGGCGATTAGCGGCACCTTGCAATCCAGGTCTTTCAGAATCTCGGTTCCGAAAATCGTGTTATTGGTAGTGATGTGAAAGTATTCCGCATCTTCCGGAACCACATAGTTCTTAGGAATGTAGCTGAAATTTTTATCTTCTGATGATGCCACAACATCAAACTGACCGAACAATTAGGCCTCCTTGATGGCTCCCGATGCCCAGGTGCCGGTATTCAGATAGGCTGCCTTGGTATTCAGGAAATTGAACGGAATCATCGCGAACTGCAGGCTTGCACCGCCTCCAAGGAACAGGACTGAATAGCCCTCAGGAATTTCAAGAATCTCTTTAAACAGGTCAACAGTATCCTTCATGATGGCTTCAAAATCCTTGCTGCGGTGTGAAACCTCCATGATGGACTGACCGCAAGAGCCCAGTTCAATGACTGCCTTGGCGGTATTCTCACGCACCACATCCGCAAGGATGCAGGGTCCGGCATTAAAAATATGTTTTCTCATGTTAAATGAATTTTGGGTTTATTAATTCGTTTGGATAAAAGGTGTTTTAACGATTTCAGCCTTAAGGTTTTTGTTGCGGATCTGGATAAAAATCTCCCCGCCTGTTTTTGCAAATTCTGATTTTACATATCCCATCCCAATTCCTGCCTGCAGGATTGGTGACTGAGACCCGGAAGTAACTTCACCGATCAGGTTGCCTGCAGCGTCTACAATCGGATAATGCTGCCGTGGAATTCCCCGCTCCTTCATCACAAAACCCTTCAGCATTTTTTCAGGTTTATCTGCCTTTTGTTTTTCAAGTAATGGCCTGTCAATAAAGTCATTACCAGGAACAAACTTGGTAATCCAACCCAGGTTAGCCTCGATGGGAGAAGTTTCATCATTTATATCATGACCGTAGAGATTGTAACCCATCTCTAAACGCAGCGTATCACGTGCACCTAAACCGATGGGTTTGATTCCATATTCTTGACCTGCTTCCATCACAGCATGCCAAAGCTTTTCCGCATCTTCATTCGAACAGTATATTTCGCAGCCACCTGAGCCGGTGTAACCAGTAGTAGCAAACAGAACTTCTTTTATTCCGGCAAAAGGAATCTTTTTGAAGGTGTAGTACTCCATGTCCTCAACTGATTCTTGCGTAAGTTTTTGCATAGCCTTGAGCGCCAAAGGCCCCTGAATGGCCAGCTGAGCCGTTTCATCTGAGAGATTGACCAGTTCCTGTCCTATCACCAGTCCCATCTTTTTCGCTTGCTCCACACACCAGTTCCAGTCCTTTTCGATATTAGCAGCGTTAACCACCAGCAGATAATCATCTGCACTGTTCCTGTAAACCAGGAGATCATCGACGATTCCGCCTTTTCCGTTCGGAAAACAACTGTACTGGACCTTTCCGTCAAACAGCGCAGCCACATCATTGGTGGTTACTTTTTGAACCAGATCGAAGGCTTTGGGACCTTTTACGTGAAATTCTCCCATATGTGAAACATCAAAAACTCCGAGTTTTTCCCGCACCTGCATGTGCTCCTGGGTTATTCCCGAATACTCTATAGGCATAAGATACCCGGCAAAAGGTTCCATTCTGGCACCCAATTGTTGGTGAAATTTTGTAAATGGCGTGGTTTTCATCCTGTT
>CAYQFT010000027.1:0-8524 GCA_964416825.1 uncultured Porphyromonadaceae bacterium | reverse complement strand
ATTATCACAAATGTAGGGGATTTTGATTTCAAAAAAGATGATATAAGTCGCATATTAGCGGCGGCCTGTGATAATATCAATATGTTGTATAATTTAGGTCCAAAATTCTGAATCTTCTATGTCAGCAAAATTCACTTACGCAGATCTGGAATACCTCGAAAGCATGTCGATGGGCAGCAATGAGATGGTCGTTGAAATGATCGATCTGTTTATTGAACAGATTCCCGAGTTTACTGACGGACTAGCCGCCCACCTTGCAGATGCTGACTTTCCGGCTCTCGGCGCTCTGGCACATAAAGCAAAATCTTCGGTTGCAGTAATGGGGATGAATAACCTGGCCAACGACCTGAAACAACTTGAGCTTTCAGCGAAAGCAGGTACCGAGCAAGAAACCTATCCTGTCCTGGTAGATCGGTTTATTAAGCAGGTGATCCTTACTGGCGAGGAACTTGGTACCTACGCGGCCACCCTCCGCTAAGCTACATGTGATCTTCAAAGTACCGTGTCACGCTCCGCATGAGATGAACACGGTCCTTACCCCTCACATTATGAGGATGACCGGGGTAAACCAGAAAATCGACCAGTTTCCCCTCCTCGACCGATTTTTTCAGAAACGCAAGTGAATTCTGCATCACAACGGTTTGATCCATATCGCCATGAATCAGCAGAAGCCGGCCTTTTAAATTCCGGATTTGCCCCAGAGTGCTGACCAGCTCATAGCCATCAGGATTTTCCGAGGGCATGTCCATATATCGCTCACCATACATCACCTCGTAGAACCTCCAGTCGGTAACCGGACCTCCGGCTACTCCCACCTTAAAGAGATCAGGGTGATTCAGCATTAAGGATGTGGTCATAAAGCCGCCATAACTCCAGCCATGAACGCCAATCCGGTCAGCATCAACATAAGGTTGGTTTAGGAGGTATTGAATTCCCTCCATTTGATCGGCCATTTCAGATCTTCCCAGGTTCCTGTGGATAACCTGTTCGAAATCCCTGCCCCGCGCATCAGAACCGCGGTTATCAAGCGTTAGGGAGATAAATCCCTGCTGCGCCATGTAATGCTGCCACCCGCTTGCTCCCCCGAGCCAGCGGTTAACTACAAGCTGGGCATGAGGACCTCCATAAACATAGACAATCACAGGATATTTTTTCCCCGGGTCCATCTTTGGGGGCAGGACCAGATACCCGTATAGGTCAGTCCGTTTATCGGCGGCCTTGATCACCAGTGGCTGATAGGTACCCAGCTTTTTACCAGCCAATGGGTTTGATGCTTCAAAAAGCACCTTTATTTCTGCGCCGGATGCCTCTCTTAGGGCAACTTTTCCAGGCATGGTATAGTTCGAAAAAGAATCAAAGCAATACCGACCATCCGGGCTGATAATGACGTCATGGGTACCGGGATCCCGGGTTAGCTGGGTTTTAGCGCCGGTCGCCATGTCAAGACGATATGCGTGTCTTTCGAGCGGGCTCACTTCGGTCGAGCGAAACCATATACTCTTTCCCTTCGGGTCCCAACCCAGAAAATCCGTAACAACCCAGCTGCCCCGGGTAATCTGCTTGATCAGCGATCCGTCAGTACGATACAGATAAAGGTGGTCATAGCCGTCACGCTCGCTGAACCACAGGAATTGCCCCGGATCTGCCGGGTTAAAGAACATCCCGTGCAGAGGTTCTACATATTTGTCAGACCGCTCTTCAAACAGCGTTCGTATTTTTTGCCCGGAATAAACATCATATTGATTCAGTGTCATATGATTCTGCTCCCGGTTAAGAACAGCAATGAACACATACTTTTCCTCAGGGTCCCAGGAAATATTGGTAAGGTAACAGTTATTTCCCATTCCATTTTCCCGGATCCGGATGGTTGCTCCATCCGACAGCCGGTAGACACCCAATTCCAGGGTCTCGCTGGGTTGTCCGGCCATTGGATATTTTACAGGACTCTGCTTTGCTGGTGTTTGAGCAATATTGACCAGTGGGTATTCACTCACGGCAGATTCATTTTTTCTGTAATAGGCAAGATAGCTTCCTCGCGGCGACCAGAAGAGCCCGTTTGTAATTCCGAATTCCTGTCGTGACGCCGACTGTCCGTTTGTTACTCCAGCTTCTTTCTCGTCAGTAACCGCGCGAACCCTGCCAGCCCGGTCAGAAAGGAAAACATTTACCGCATCCGTAAATGCAACAAAACTGCCATCGGGAGCCAGCAGCGGAGTCATCATCGAATCATGAACAGGGATCATGCCTGCAACCACACCTTTTACCGCATCAATATCAACAATCCCCTGGTTTAGGTTGAAACGAAGCACACCGGAAGACAATACTTCGGGGAGCGTGATTTGAGCGACTGCGTTTATGCCTGATTTAGCAATCAGTTCGTTAAAGGATTCCTTTGTAAAAAGGACCGATTCCTTATTGTTCCTGATATTTGTTTCGATCAGGGAATTACCCCTGACCGTCAGATATAAATTTGGCTTATTGCTCCAGGCATATCGGGGTATAGATGGATAAAAACCGGTCTGCAAAACAGCCTCATCAATGGTCAGCTGCTGACCAACCATAACAACAGGGCTTAGCAACAGAAGTACCGCAGTGATCAGTTTTTTCATTTTTTCCTGATTATGGGTTTTTGATATTTTGCCTTTTTACTGCCGCTGTACAAATCATAGCGGCGGAAGGAACATTCAATGGGTCCGTTGAGCATCGGGATTTTTTTTGCAGGGTGTAATCCCACAGCCTTCATTGCGTCGGGGTTTCCGCTGAAAATCCAGGACTGATAGCCCTGATAATGCTGTTTCAGACGGTCGCCGATCATCCTATATAATCCACTGATATTCTCAACCTTAAGACGTTCGTCATAGGGGGGATTCATGATTACCATTCCACCGTTGGCCGGAGGAATAAACGCCTCAACAGGTTCATGCACGAGTTCGATTTTCTTATCCAGAAAAGTCTTTCGCAATCCTTCGCGGGCGAGTAGAAGAGATCTCCCCGACTTATCAGCCCCGATTATGCGATGTTTAAAATCGGTATTCTCTTCGAACTGATCTACAACATCCGTAAGCAGATCCTGGTCAAAATTATTCCACTTCTCAAATCCAAAGGCGGTGCGAAAAGTTCCGGGAGGGATGTTGTAGGCAATCATGGCCCCTTCGATCAGGAAGGTTCCGGATCCGCACATAGGATCAACCAGGTTGCTTTTGCCATTCCATCCGGCCAGCATCAGTAAGCCGGCCGCAAGAACCTCATTCACCGGGGCAAGGTGCATCTGGGGACGGTAGCCGCGCTTGTGAAGTGACTGTCCGGAGCTATCGAGCAAAACATTGACCCGGGTATCCTGTATGTGTATGGAAATCCGCAAGTCAGGATTCTCCCTGTCTACGCTTGGCCTTTTGTGCAACTTGTCGCGGAACTGGTCCACCACTGCATCCTTGGTTCTCTGAGCGATAAACTGACTGTGGGAAAAATGGTCGGAAAAAAGCACGCATTCAACTGCCATGCTCATGGCCGGGTCCATGTATCGGGTCCAGTCTATCTTTTGAATCCCTTGATACAGATCGAAATCGTTTTTTGCATCAAAGTTGCCGATTTCGACCAAAACCTTCAGGGCAGTTCTCAGCCTGTAATTGGCGGCATACAGTGTCTTCAGATCCCCGTTAAAACGCACCGCCCTGTTGAGGATTTGGATGTCCTGGGCTTCGAGTGTGCGGATCTCGCCGGCAAGTATCTCTTCCAGGCCCTGGAAGGTTTTTGCCACCATGTAAAATTTTTCGTCGAACATATCGTATAATTCAGTTTTTAGCGTTCAGCAACCGGCTAACTATTCCAACAGCAGAGGCCAGACGGTCAGGGCCTGTTCCGGATACCTTGTGCCATTCAAATCCTGCCTGGTCCAATTCCGTTTCGTACCGCCCGGTCAGATAGTCCCGTCGTTCCGGATTCTCTCTCAAAGGATCAGAAACCCACGGTATATCAGGCTGACAGACAAGATAGGTTCCATGCCCGTAAAGCCTGACAGCAGCCTTTAACCAATCCGGACATTTCTTAAAAACCTCATCAAACCAAACTTTTATATTGATCAGGTCGGTATCGTAAAAAACCAGCTCGGCTGTCTCGTGAGTTCGTATGGCATCCAGCTGTCCTTGAGCGATAATCAACAAATCCTGATAGGTATAAGGCCTTTTCAGGTTTTCCAGATAGGTGCGGGCAAACTCATCCACCGCAACTGCGCCAAACCGGGCGGCCAGCTCGTGTGTGAGCGTGCTCTTGCCGGTTGACTCGGCACCTGTTATGAAAAAGGCACCATTCATTCCTTCAACATGGTCTTTTTCCACTGAAAATATCCGATGATTGCGGTAACCACATAGATACAGAACAGTAAGGTTGTTGGATACATCTCCTGCCATGCGTAGACAACGATTGAGATGACATCAATCACAATCCATACCAGCCAGTGCTGGAGAATCTTTCTGGCCAGCATCCAGGTAGCCACGATTCCACCGGCTGAGATCAATCCATCCCAGAGAGGTACCGTCGAATCCGTACCGTAAACAAGGATCAGGTAAATGGAGGTCCAGAGAATGGCAAACGCCAGCAAAAGAATTAATCCGGTCTTCAGACTCAGATGGCTAACAGATAGTTGCTTACTATCCTTTCCGTGTTTGCGCGTCCACAGCCACCATCCATAAAGGCTGATCGCGGCATAATAGAACTGCAGGCCCATCCCGGCATAAAATCCGGCATTCAGGTAGACCAGGGCATACAAGATGGCTGAAGCTAAACCGAACCACCAGAGCCATTTAATTTGCCTGACCGACAGGATAACATAGGTAACACTGACTGCTGCCGCTGCAACTTCCATCAGGTTCTGTAGTATCCAGTCGAGAGCCTCCTTCATCGAGCCGTAGTAATTTGAGCCGCTAAAGTACGGTTTTCCCTTAAAAATTAAGGAAAAATCATCATGTGATGAAGGTCAAAAAGTGGTATTACTGTACCGGGCTTCCCATTTTTTAGTTAATTTCGGGAATCCTTAAGAAAGCCGCTGCTTGCCATGATAGAGAATATGCCAGTTAAGATTCTGATTGTTGACGACAGGGAGGAAAATCTCTTCGCCATGGAGGCACTGCTTGACAGTGCAGGACTGGAGATCATTTCAGCCCGCTCAGGGAATGAAGCTCTGGGAATACTCCTTGAACAGGAAGTTGCCCTCATACTCCTTGATGTTCAGATGCCGGGCATGAATGGTTTTGAAACCGCCGAACTCATCCGGGGGAGTTCAAGAACACGTCATATTCCCATAATTTTTGTCACCGCGATCAGCAAGGAGGAGAAGCATATTTTCCAGGGATATGAATCAGGGGCTGTCGATTATTTATTCAAACCCATTGAGCCTGAGATTCTTAAGTCAAAAGTCCGGATTTTTATCGATCTGCATCAACAGAAACAAACCCTTGAAAATATTACCCGAAAGCTTGAACTTACCATATCGGAGTTGATCGAGTCCCGAAAGAAGCTTCGACAGAACGAGGAGACCATCCGCGAAGCCTGGAAGGATGCAGAAAAAGCACGTGAAATTGCCGAGGAGGCCAACCGTGCTAAGAGCGAATTTCTTGCCAACATGAGTCATGAAATCCGGACTCCACTCAATGGTATTATAGGAATGGCGGAACTTGCCTTGCTTGACAGATACACTCCCGAGCAGAAGGAGCGAATTGAAACCATCAAGCAATCAGGTGAATCACTTCTTGAAATACTGAATGAGATCCTCGACCTCTCGAAAATTGAGGCCGAAAGGGTTGAGCTCGAATGCATTCCATTCAACCCGGTGGAGGTAATTGAGCGGGTTGTGAGAATGCTTTCGGTTAAGATTTATGAAAAGAATCTGGAGCTCGTCTGCAAAATTGATCCCCTGGTTCCGGAACAGGTTTTGGGAGATCCGACGCGCTTCAGGCAAATTGTTCTGAACCTGATGTCAAATGCTTACAAATTCACCGAAGAGGGTGAAATCATGGTTGAGATCAAGCTGCAAAACACATCGGAAACAAAAGTAATATTGTTGTTCAGCGTTGAAGACAGCGGGATCGGAATACACAGGAATCAGGTGAACCAGTTGTTTCAATCGTTCAAGCAGGCCGAAGCCTCAATAACCAGGCGATTTGGCGGCACTGGTCTTGGTCTGAACATTACCCGCAAGCTGCTGGGATTAATGGGCGGAGATATCTGGGTTGAATCGGAACTGGGAAAAGGGTCGAAGTTTTTCATTCAGGTGCCGTTTGGCAAACATTCAGAAGTTGCGGAGCCCGCTGATTTTATCCCGGGGCCGGAATACTCACCTGTACTGATTTTCGAGGGGAACGACCATTCTGCCAGGGCAGACAAGTTTGCATTTGAAAACCTGAAGATTAAGGCCGATTTTATGATAAAGGCTGTTGTTGATCCCGAGGAGCTATCCCCGTCATTTGCAAGCTATAAGTATATCTTTATCGATGCCCAGGTGAAATCTAAATCGGGCAGACCCCTCGCTGAAGACCTTCCTGTTAAACTGAGGGGAACCGGATCCGTGCCGGTATTTCTCATGGCACCTACCAATATCAGTATAAATCAGGATGAACTTTACGCCCTCGGGATTGCAGGAATAATTAAGAAACCACTTTTCCCAAAAGACCTTAGAAAGTGCTTGATCGACTATGCCAAGCCGGAGACAGTAAAAAAGGACACCCCGGTTCAGGATATAATCCAGGTGGATGTATCAAGGACCCTTCGGATATTGCTGGCTGAAGATAATCCGATCAATACCAAGCTGGCTGTGGGATTCCTGCAGCTTCGCAACTGGAAGGTGGATTGCGCTGTTAACGGGATAGAAGCCGTTAACCGGTTTATGGATCAAAAATACGACCTGGTCCTTATGGATGTCCAGATGCCTGAAATGGACGGTCTGGAAGCAACCGGCAAAATCAGGGATTACGAACAGCAGAAAAAGCTTATTGCCACACCGATCATTGCCCTTTCGGCACATGCAATGAAGGGAGATATTGACAAGGCCATACACGCAGGAATGGATGATTATATTACAAAACCTTTTAAACCATCCGAATTATATCGGGTTATAGAAAAACTAACTCACCTTACCGACGCACCACTTTTAACATGAAGCAACCTATTCAGATGGATGAATTGCTGGAACGGGTTTCCGGCAATATGGAATTTGTTATTCTTATGATGGACACGTTCTATAACAGCAGTGAAGAAAGACTGTCAACCATGGAGCGTGAATTTGAAGCCCGCAATTATGATGAGCTCGCCGACCGGGCGCATCAGCTGAAAGGCATTGTTGGCAACCTTTCGATCAAGGAAGCATTGGTCCTTTTAAAAAAACTTCACGAAGAAGCCCGCATGAAGAACGACAAGCAAATAAAGAAATTGCTCGTAAAACTCAGACAATCAATTGATAAAGCACATCAGTTCTACTTAACTGATCCGATTTTTAAGAAATAACCGTTCCCCCCATGAAAACATGGTTTCGAAACCTTAAGATCAAGGGAAAGCTAAACCTGATGATCGGGGTATCATTGCTCGCATTGATAGTTTTCGGACTTACCTCGGTGTACCTGATAAAAACAACCAAGGTGGTCAATATCATGCTGATTGCACAGCGGGATTATATGATTGATTACCACAAAAGCCTGGAGTTTTATTACCAATACAGACAGTTTCTGGCAGAGGGTAAACTGTCACAAGCACAGAATTATCGCGACAGCGCAATTAGTAAAATTACAAATGCAAATGCCAAGCTTGAATTATTTGCGGATGTGGACAAAACGCTGGGCAAAACCAACACCCAGCTGTGGGCTGATATTTGCAGGGTTTATCCCAATGCTGTCGGCGCTGAACCAGGTGTTACAGTCACCCGCGACGCTAAGCTTCTTGTAAACCGAATGAGGCTGTTCAATGGATTCAACCTGTCAGCGATCAGCAGCAGCTCAGAGGCTGCACGAAAAGCGCTGGATCTTGCCGAGCAGATTAAAAAAGTCTTTGAGGCTTCCGGAATTGACGCGAGCCTTCCCAATGAACCTGTCCTTGGCCAATTGCCTGATGTTCTGGCAACCATGGAAGATGAGGAAATAAAGTATGCCGCAGCAGTCAGGAATATTAGCGATGATACTATTAAATCCCTGAGAATTATTGTACTCCTGCTGATTGTTCTTCTGGGCACCCTGATCTACCTGTTGTCACGGTCAATCGGCCGCCTGGTCACCCTCCCGATCGGAAACATCAGAAAGAACCTGCAGTTGATGGCTCAGGGAGACACCACTGGGGTATCCGAGTACCATTCCGAAGATGAAATTGGCCAGCTGGCCGATTCCTACCGTGAGATGCAATCGATCATGCTTGGCCAGGTTAATCATGCAAGGAATGTTGCGAACGGTGATTTTGATTCCCTGCTGGAGCCGCGATCCGAAAAGGATGAACTCACGCTAGCCCTTAATGAAATGACACTGTCGCTCAAGTCATCACGGGTTAAATC
>CAYQFT010000026.1:2375-28509 GCA_964416825.1 uncultured Porphyromonadaceae bacterium | reverse complement strand
GTTGTGTTGGTGGGTATCTTCAATACTATTTACGGTATTGCGTAATAAAAGTTGCAATAGGATGGTAAGTGGGCAGCTTTTTTTTTTGTTGTTGTAAATAATTCATACTTTTGCATTTGGTACATTGCTACTGACAGGAAAAACGGAGTTGTTCCGAGAGGTCGTTTGAAGTATCTGAAAATTCCCCCATACCAGTCTATTGTGGTTAATTTAATTAAAATTGAATATGCATGATACTCTTGAGCTCAACAATAAGTTGTTGACGGAGTTGAGAGATATTGCCAAGGAACTGAACATTAAGAAAGTTGAATCCTTTAAGAAACAGGATCTGATCTATCAGATTCTCGACCAGCAGGCTATTCAGGCTTCTGAGAGTAAGTCCAAGAAAATAATTGGAAATGGTAAAGGTGAAAGTCCTGCGCCAAAACCGGCTCCAAGCCCGTCGGAGGAGCCTTCCAGTTTGCCGGCTGATGCCTCCAAGGGTCCGAGGAAGCGAATTACCATCGAGAAGAAAGAGCCCGGTCCGTTATTTACTACCAGGCCAGACCAGCGCCAAAACCCACCGGCGGAAGGGCCTGAGGTAAAACCCGCTGGGGGGCCTGCACCGGTTCCGCCTTCAATCTTCAGGAATCCTCCGGCTCCGGCAGCTGCCTCGCCATTAACATCAGCATCGGAAAGCGCTCCCGAAATTCAGGAAGCGCCAGTTGTTCCTGCTCCTGCATTTAGTCGTCAGGATAAGAAAGAAACGGAAAATGAAGAGGCACCTCCTATCGTCGTTAAACCTGCCCGCACCTGGGAACCTAAGCTTAAGAGCGAGCAGACATCCGACGAGGCAAAGGCAAAGGAAAACGGCGATGCCAAGAAAGTGGAAATATATGATTTTGATGGGTTTATAACCAGCACAGGAGTTTTGGAGATTATGCAGGAAGGTTATGGTTTCCTGCGTTCGGCCGACTACAATTATTTGAATTCCCCTGATGATGTGTATGTCTCACAATCTCAGATCAAGCTTTTTGGACTGAAAACCGGAGATACCGTTACCGGTTCTGTTCGTCCGCCAAAAGAGGGTGAAAAATTCTTTCCCCTGATTAAAGTCCTGCACATCAATGGCCGCGATCCGGAATTTGTAAGGGACCGGGTCCCGTTTGACTACCTGACGCCGCTTTTCCCAAATCAGAAATTTGATATCACCAGCCACCCGGAATGCACTGTTTCTACCCGGATCGTTGACATGTTCTGCCCGATCGGCAAGGGACAGCGAGGCCTTATCGTTTCCCAGCCTAAAACAGGTAAAACAGTTCTTCTGAAGGAGATTGCCAATGCCATCGCAGCCAACCATCCGGAAGTTTACCTGATGGTGCTGCTGATTGATGAACGTCCGGAAGAGGTTACGGATATGACCCGCGGGGTTAACGGCGAGGTGATTTCGAGCACATTTGATGAGCCTGCTGAGAAACATGTAAGAATTGCAGCAATTGTGATGGAAAAAGCCAAGCGGCTGGTGGAATGCGGACATGACGTGGTCATCCTGCTCGACTCGATTACGCGGCTGGCCCGCGCCTATAATACCGTTCAGCCCGCTTCGGGCAAGGTTCTTTCAGGAGGTGTGGATGCCAACGCGCTGCACAAGCCAAAGAGGTTCTTCGGAGCTGCAAGAAACATAGAAAACGGGGGCAGCCTGACCATTCTGGCTACCGCACTGATCGATACCGGATCAAAAATGGATGAGGTTATTTTTGAAGAGTTCAAGGGCACCGGTAACATGGAGCTGCAACTTGACAGAAAGCTTGCGAACAAGCGTATCTGGCCGGCCGTTGACATTATGGGTTCCAGCACACGGCGCGAAGATCTGCTTCATCCGAAGGACTTCCTGAGTAAAATGTGGGTTCTCAGGAATTTCCTGTCGGATATGAATCCGGTAGAGTCCATGGAGTTCATGCGGGACAAGCTTGCTGGCACCCGAACCAATGAAGAATTCCTGATTTCCATGAACAGCCAATAGCGCTGTTTTCGCAACGATATCGGTAAAACAGAGGGCTTCGCATTCGCGGGGCCCTCTGTTTTTATGCAAACAACCGTCGGTTTTTAGCTCCTTTTTTGCTAACTTAGCGGCCTCTTTTGGAAACTATTCTCATCCTAATATCAACATCATGTCAAAAAAGAAATTTATAACAGGCGACGGTAACCAGGCCGCCTCGCACATAGCGTATATGTTCAGCGAGGTAGCAGCAATTTATCCGATCACGCCTTCATCAACTATGGCTGAAAACGTTGACGAGTGGGCAGCAACAGGCCGTAAAAATATTTTCGGTGAAACGGTGAGGGTTGCTGAACTTCAGTCGGAAGGCGGAGCGGCCGGAGCTGTTCATGGAAGTTTGCAGGCCGGTGCCCTAACCACTACGTATACAGCATCGCAGGGACTCCTCCTGATGATCCCGAATATGTACAAAATTGCCGGTGAACTTCTCCCGGGTGTTTTCCATGTTTCTGCACGAAGCGTTGCCGCCCATGCACTCTCCATTTTTGGCGACCATGGTGATGTTTATGCAGCCCGCCAAACGGGTTTCGCCATGCTGGCAACCGGCAGCGTACAGGAAATCATGGACCTGGCCGCCGTTGCTCACCTGGCTGCCATTAAATCTAGAGTTCCTTTCCTTCACTTTTTTGATGGATTCCGTTCATCAGCTGAAGTCCAGAAATTTGAAGTCCTTGACACTGAGCAACTAGCTCCCCTGATTGACCAGGACGCTCTGAAGGAATTCCGCGACAGGGCTCTCAACCCCGAACATCCGGTAACCCGCGGAACGGCACAGAACCCGGATATTTTCTTCCAGGCCAAAGAAGCAAGCAATGTCTTCTATGACAGGGTTCCTGATATCGTTGAGGATTATATGCAGCAGCTGGCCAAAATAACCGGCCGCGAATATCACCCCTTTACCTATTATGGCGCTCCGGATGCTGAAAACATTATCATTGCCATGGCGAGTATCACGGATACAACCAAGGAAGTGATTGATTATTTAACGGCAAAGGGTGAAAAAGTAGGTTTGGTTACCTGTCACCTGTATCGTCCGTTCTCGGCAAAATACTTCTTTAAGGTAATGCCGAAAACGATTAAAAGAATCGCCGTGCTTGACAGAGCTAAGGAGCCTGGCTCAACCGGCGAGCCTCTCTATCTTGATGTAAGAAACCTGTTTTATGACGAGGCCAATGCTCCATTAATCGTTGGCGGCCGCTACGGTCTCAGCTCTAAAGATACAACCCCCGGAATGGTCCTCTCGGTTTTTGAAAATCTCAAGCTCGCCGAGCCAAAGAACGACTTTACCGTTGGAATCGTTGATGATGTAACCTTTAAGTCACTGCCTTTAATCGCTGAGCCTGATCTGGCTTTGAAAGGCACTTATCAGGCTAAATTCTATGGTTTAGGTGCTGATGGAACCGTAGGTGCAAACAAGAATTCAATTAAAATTATCGGCGACAATACCGATAAATATTGCCAGGCTTATTTTGCCTATGACTCCAAGAAATCAGGAGGTTTTACAACCTCTCACCTGAGGTTTGGAGACCAACCGATCCGCTCACCCTATCTGATTCACAGTCCTGATTTTGTAGCCTGCCACGTGCCGTCCTATCTGGATAAATACGACATGCTGAAAGGTCTTAAGAATGGCGGTACTTTCCTTTTCAACTCCATCTGGGATGTTGAAGAAACCAAAAAACGGCTGCCTGACCATATGAAGAAGTATATGGCAGAGCATAGTATCCGCTTTTACATGATCAACGCCACCGAAATCGCCGAGGAGATTGGTCTGGGAGGCCGCACCAATACGATCATGCAGGCGGCTTTCTTTAAGATTGCCAACGTGATCCCTTATGAACTGGCGCTAGGTGAAATGAAAAAGGCGATAAAGAAATCCTTCGGACTGAAGGGTGAGGATATCGTTAAAATGAACAATGCTGCCGTTGATAAAGGAACCGAGTTCATCGAGGTAGCCATACCGGCTGAATGGAAAAGCATTCAACTGAAAAAGGAAACCGATGACCGCGATATTCCTGATTTTATTAAGAATGTTGTTGAGCCGATCAATGCCCAGAAGGGTGATGATCTGCCGGTAAGTGCTTTCGTCGGCAGGGAAGACGGGACATTCCCGTCGGGAACCACCCGATTTGAAAAACGTGGTATTGCAGTGAATGTTCCTGAGTGGCAGGTGGATAATTGTATCCAGTGCAACCAGTGCTCCTATGTTTGTCCTCACGCTGCTATTCGTCCATTCCTGATGACTGCTGATGAGCTTGCCGGAACCCCGGCCGGAACGACATCTGTTAAGGGCATTGGCGGGACCAAGGAATACCAGTTCAGGATCCAGGTTAGCGTTCTCGACTGCACGGGATGCGGCAACTGTGCCGATGTTTGTCCGTCCAAAGAAAAAGCACTGATCATGAAGCCGCTGGGAACCCAGCTGGACCAGGTGGATCGCTGGACCTACATGCATGAAAAGATTGGTTACAAGGAGAATGTACTGCCGAAGGATAAGACCGTTAAGAATTCTCAGTTTGCACAGCCGCTGTTTGAGTTCTCGGGTGCTTGCGCCGGATGCGGTGAAACTCCTTACATCAAGCTGATTACGCAGCTCTATGGTGACCGCATGATGGTAGCCAATGCAACGGGCTGCTCTTCGATCTACGGAGGCTCCGCTCCATCGACCCCATATACCGTCAATAAAAATGGACAGGGACCCTCATGGGCAAATTCACTGTTTGAAGACAATGCTGAGTATGGATATGGTATGGCATTGGCCGTCAATAAGCTAAGGGACCGGATTGCACTTCGGATGACAGACGCCATGAATAATGTTAATGCCGAAACCCGGGAAGCTTTCACCGAATGGGTCGCTGCCAAGGAAAAGGCTGAGGAGTCGAAGGTCGCTTCCGCTAAGGTTGTTGCCGCTTTGGGCAAGGAAACCCATTCAGTTGCGAAAGAGATTCTGGCTCTCGAACAGTATCTGGTTAAGAAATCGATCTGGATTTTTGGCGGAGACGGCTGGGCTTATGATATCGGATATGGTGGTCTGGACCACGTGCTTGCTTCAGGCGAAGACGTCAACATTCTGGTACTTGATACCGAAGTCTATTCGAATACTGGTGGACAATCCTCCAAATCAACCCCGATTGCAGCAATTGCCAAATTTGCCGCATCCGGAAAACGGATACGGAAAAAGGATCTGGGCATGATGGCTATGTCCTATGGATACGTTTACGTTGCACAGGTTGCAATGGGAGCGAGCCAGAATCAGTTCTTCAAGGCCGTTAAAGAGGCGGAATCTTTCGCCGGGCCATCCATTATCATCGCTTACGCTCCGTGCATCAATCACGGACTGAAAGTGGGCATGGGACAAACCCAGCTGGAGGAAGAATTAGCGGTTAAAAGTGGATACTGGTCCCTTTACCGGTATAATCCTTTGCTTGAGCAAGACGGTAAGAACCCGTTTGAGCTCGATTCCAAAGATCCGGACTGGGCAGAGTTCAAGAACTTTTTGATGGGCGAGGTTCGCTACTCATCGCTTAAAAAGGCTTTCCCGGAGGTCGCTGATCAATTGTTCGACGCTGCTGAAGAGAGCGCCAAATGGAGGCTGAAAAGCTATGAACGACTCGCTTCGATGGATTATTCGAAATAACCCCTTTGAAACGCATCGTAGAGACGCATAATAATGCGTCTCTACACCGTGTTGAATATTTTCATAAAATAAAACCCGAAACATTTGGTTTCGGGTTTTTTTTGTTTTACATTTGGCGTTGAATGTCACGTGTTCTGATCTAAGATTTTCTATTCTCTATATCCGTGCACCGAAACGCATGGGCCAACAAGTAACCAAGGTTGCTTGTTATAATGTTATCTAAAAGTTGAGTTATCCGGTTAAAGTTGCGAAAACCCCGATTTCCACCAGGAGATCGGGGTTTAGCAATTTATAGCGCCGATGTGATTATTTTCCGGGGCACTCCCAAACGATATCTGCCGGCAGGTTTTTGTTTCCGTAAGCCTTATCGAAATGATCGCTGAACTGTTTCGCCAGTTTTTCCGCTGCTTTTTGATAGGCTTCAGTATCACTCCAGGTATTGACCGGATTCAGCATTTCAGAGGGTACGCCCGGGCAGTTTTTTGGAATATGAACATGGAAGAGAGAGTCCTGAATATAGTCCACAGAGTCAAGCTGACCACTCAGGGCTGCATTAACCATCTGGCGGGTCAGCGTAAGGTCGATTCGCTTGCCTACACCATAACAGCCTCCGCTCCAACCCGTATTGATCAGGAATACACGGGTTTTGAACTCATCCAGCTTTTTACCCAGCATTCCCGCGTAGACATCAGGATTGCAAGGCATGAAAGGAGCACCAAAGAAGCGGGAAAAGGCAACCTGAGGTTCCGTAATTCCTGTTTCTGTTCCGGCCAGCTTGGATGTGTATCCCATCATAAACCAGAGCATGGCCTGTTCTTTGCTTAAGCGAGCCACGGGAGGCAGCACGCCATAGGCATCAGCCGTTAGGAAAAGGATTGTTTTCGGGTGACCGGCAACTGAGGATTCTTTAATATTCCTAAGATAGCTCAGCGGGAAAGAAGCCCGGGAGTTCTCGGTAAAACGGTTATCATAAAAATCGAAGGTTCCATCCGGGTAAATCATCGCATTCTCGACCATAGAGCCATGATGCAGGTAATCTACCTTCCGCATGACCGCATCATAAATATCCGGCTCCTTTTTCGGATTGATATCAATCATCTTGGCATAGCAACCAAACTCAAAATTTGCGATCCCGTCGTCTCCCCATCCGTGTTCATCGTCGCCCAGGAGGGCACGTGTCGGATCGGCGGAGAGGGTAGTTTTACCGGTTCCCGAAAGGCCAAGCAGGAGTGCGGAATCACCGTTTTCACCCTCATTGGCTGAGCAATGCAAATGCAGGATGCCTTTGAGCGGAAGAAGATAATTCATGACTGTAAAAAGCATTTTTTTCATGCTTCCCATATAGGCGGAACCTATCACGAGACCTAACTTGCGGTCATAATCAATGGCCACAATCAGGTCACTTGTTTTTCCGTTGGGAAGTTTCCGCAGCTTGCCGGCATACTTTTCACTGTCAAGTTTGTGATAGGGCAGGGCCAGGAGGGTAAAACCGTCGTCAGCGTAGCAGCTTTTCCGTATATCGTCAGGAACAGGCCTGAACATATTGTCGATAAACAACGTGTGCAAGGCTCTGTAAGTCACTACTTTTACGGGTAGTGCATACTTGCTGTCGGCACCGATTACCCGGTCGGTTTCGTACAATCGGTCTGCAGCTTGCAGAAACTCAACTGCGTCCGAAAATATCAGGTCAAAGGTATCTTCATCAATTGGCAGGTTGTTTGGCGCGTTCCAGTCGATGTTGGCTTCACTGATGCTTCGTTTAACCATATAGGTGTCTTTTGGACTCCTTCCGGTGGATTCAGGGGCTGTCCAGGTAGCCAGGGCACCGGATGCGGTGACCATAGCCTCCCTGCGCTCAACGGAAGCACGGATCATTTCGGTACGGTCAACATTATTCAGAACCATTGGATGCTTGCTCAGAACATCAATAACAAGGGACTTAAGGTCTTTCATAAAAAGGCTTTTTGGTATTCATAATCGGACAAAGATAAATATTGATCGGTATGTTATATCATCATATGTCAATGTATTAATAGTGGGCTGAGAAATTTGTTTTTATCTTTGCAGACTGGAAAAGATGGGAAGAATAATCGGAATAGATTACGGACAGAAGCGGACAGGACTGGCAGTTACTGACCCGGAGCAGCGAATTGCCGGTGTCCTTACGAGTTTAGCCTCAAACGAGCTATATGCCTTCCTCGAGAAGTATGTTAATACAGAGCCTGTTGAAGGGTTTGTTGTTGGGTTTCCGCGAGAAATGAACAATCAGCCATCGGAATCTGCCCAATATGTTCAGGCTTTCGTTAAGGGCCTGATAAAAAAGTTTCCTGAGATACCGGTGTTTTGGACTGATGAACGGTTCACTTCGAAAATGGCCGTGCAAACACTGATTGCATCCGGTGCGAGTAAGTCGGACCGCCGAAACAAAGGCAATGTAGATGCCGTGAGTGCTGCGATTATCCTGGAATCCTGGCTGCAGGAAAGAAAGTTTAAAGAATCAAGATAGCGTATGATTTTGCCTGTTTATGCGTATGGGTCTCCAGTCCTGAAGAAAGTGGCAGAGGATATTACTGCCGGATATGCCGGGTTGGATCAATTGATTGCTGACATGTTTGAGACCATGTGGGCAGCCGACGGAGTTGGCCTTGCCGCCCCACAGATCGGGCTTGCCATCCGGCTTTTTGTGATGGATGCGCGGGTGTATTCGGAGGAGGATCCTGCATTAAAAGATTTCAAGAAAGTATTTATCAATGCTCATATTCTGGAAAGGACCGGTGAGGAAGAACTGATCCAGGAGGGTTGCCTGAGTGTCCCCAATATTCACGAGGATATACTGCGACCGGGTCGTATCAGGATACAATACCAGGATGAAAACTTTACCGGGCATGATGAATGGTTTGACGGTATGATTGCCAGAATTATCCAGCATGAGTATGATCACCTTGATGGGATCCTTTTTCCGGAATTGCTCAGCCCGCTGAAGAAGAGGTTGTTAAAAGGAAAATTGCGAGATATTTCGACCGGAAAAATAACGGTTAAGTACAGGATGGTATTTCCACTAAAAAAGTAAGTATGAAGAATTCCTTGATTTTAGGCTTTGCTTTGGTCGCTATCCTATTTGCCGGATGCGGACAGAATGGAGAGAAGAAAAAACTGATCGAAAAGATTGCAGCTGGCGAGGCCAGAATTTTTGGTGATTCCATCTCCACGATTCCTGATCAGAATACCGGGATGGAAATGATTCAGGCATATACGGATTTCGCCAATACGTATCCCGACGACACCGCCTCTGCTGAATATCTGTTTAAAGGTGCCGAGATTGCCATGAACATGAAGATGTCCGGCATGGCCATCGAGTATTATAAAAGAATTGTAGATTCATGGCCAGGTTACTCGAAGGTGGGCTATTGTATTTTCCTTCAGGCGTTTATATTGGAGAATGATTTAAAGCAATATGATCAGGCCACAAAGGCGTATGAAGATTTTCTCAACCGCTTTCCGGATCATGTGCTTGCCAAAGATGCCAGGATGTCAATCCAGAATATGGGAAAACCTATCGAACAACTGATCCAGGAGTGGGAATCTCAAAATAAGGAGTAAAAAATTTCCATTCTGGCCTGAAAAGAGCGTCTATCTGTACAGGTAGACGCTCTTTTCATGAACCCCCGGATATTTATTTCATTTATCGGCCTGATTTCAGGAATTCTTGCAGGCAGCGGACTTCTGTCCGGTGGCGCCCCGGGACCGGTGAGGTTAATTGTAGTGCTGATTTCTCCCGCAGTATTCCTGATATGGCTCCTGACTATCCTGAAGCAGGCGGGATGGTTCGGCAGTTGGAGGATACTTTTTTTTATCTGTTTTTTCGGGATTGGCTACGTGTCGGTTTTTACCAACCGGTTTTCCATTGCCGCGGATAGCCGAAGCTTGGTTCAGATCATCGGCAAGGTCAGGTCAGCAAAGCAGGTGAGTGATAAAATGATACAAGTGGTCATCAAGCCTTTGTTTATTAATCTGGATTCGGCATGGCTTCGGTCCAGAGGAAGTATTGTGCTTCTGGCCCGCCCCGAAAGCGACACAGTGAGGTCCGGTGAGATCCGGCAGTTCGGCCCGATCAGGATTAGCAGAACCTCATCAAAGCCTGGCAATGGCGGATTTGTACCGAGCCGTTACTGGCGCTCCAGGGGAGTGGAATATGAGGCCTGGATTTATCCGGGCCAAAGCCGCCTGCTTCGTCCGGCACCGGGTCACAGACTTTCAGAGCGATTGGAAAGGTGGCAGACCTTTCTGGTTGGCAAAATCGCTGAGATGGAACTTTCAGAAACTTCCCGCGGTCTCCTTGCAGCTATGATTTTTGGCGATCGGGGCCAGCTGGAAGACGATGTGGTACAATCCTTTTCGAGAGCAGGAATCGTTCACGTGTTGTCAGTATCAGGGCTCCATGTCGGAATCATTTATCTGGTTTTCAGCTTTCTTCTGGGCCGTATTCCATGGGTTCCGGCGTATGTCAGGCCGATTCTGAGTGTTTTTCTGGTCTGGACCTACACGGGTGTTTCCGGTTTCAGTAACTCAGCTTGCAGGGCTGCAGGGATGATCAGTCTCTTTGCAGCCTCCAGGATTACCTTTCGGACCAACCGCGGTCTCGACATTTTAGCTGCCGTGGCCCTCATTCAGTGCATGATCAATCCATTTCTGATTTTCAGTGCCGGCGCCCAGCTTTCGTACCTGGCAGTTGCCGGAATATTTATATGGATGCCTGTATTTACCAAACGAATCAAAGGCAGCCTGGTAAAGAGAAAAATACTGGAATCTGCTGCCGTGTCTGTTGCAGCGCAGAGTCTCCTTGTACCGGTTCTGGTTTTTTGGTTTGGCTGGGTGCCGGTCTATTTCCTGATCGGGAATATGGTACTGATGCCCCTCCTGGTTTTCTCTTTTTATTCCGGATTGGCCCTGGTGGTGGTTTATATGGCTGGCTTTTCCATTCCCCCGGCGTGCGCCCTTGTCGACCTTGTGGTGGCAGGATCCCTGAAAGGAGCCGAATGGCTCGGATCACTTCCCGGAAGCATGTTTGATCCCGGAAGGGTAAATCTGACCGATATGTTGGTTTATTATGGCGTATTGCTCATGGCGAGGTTGTATGCTGACAACCCTTCACCTGTATTGCTTAGAAGGTTTCTGCTGCTGACAGGGTTGATGATCGGACTTTCAGTCGCTGCAGGTGCAGTGCTGCGCTGGATTTAAAACTCCAGCACTCCGAGCCCTTCGCGGATAATCTCAATTTCGGGCCCTGTGCAATCGACAATGGTGGAGGGGACATTGTTCCCGAACCCGCCGTCAATAACCAGATCAACCCGATGCCCCATCTCCTCATGGATCAACTCCGGATCTGTAGTGTAGTCAAGAATGGTATCGCCGCTATGTACCGAGGTTGTCAGAATGGGATTGCCAAGGACCCTCACAATCTCCTGAATAATTGGATTGTCAGGTATACGGATCCCTACAGTTTTCTTTTTGCTTTTCAGGATCTTAGGTACATTGTTGTTCGCTTCGAGGATGAAAGTGAAAGGGCCGGGCAGATTTCGTTTCATCAATTTATATATCTGATTATTAATCGGTTTGGTGTAATCCGATAAATGACTCAGATCGTTGACGATAAATGAAAAGCGGGTTTTCTCTGGATCTATGCCTTTGATCTGAGCAATACGGTCAATGGCTTTACTCTTGGTAATATCACATCCCAACCCATAAACTGTATCTGTTGGATAGATAATGACACCCCCATTCCGCAGAATTTCAACAACCCGGTCAATTTCCTGAGGATTTGGGTTCTGCGGATAGATCTTTCTAATCATTAGCTGTTTAACTTCTTGTAGTCAGAAAGGAACTTCTGCAGACCGGCTGTTGTAAGGGGATGATCGAGCAGTCCAAGTATTGACTGAAGGGGGCAGGTAACAACGTCGGCTCCGGCATCAGCGCATTGCAGGATATGCATGGTGTGCCGTATTGAGGCGCCAATGACCTGGGTGTCGAACTGATAATACTGATACATCCCGACAATTTCCCGAACCAGACCGACGCCGTCCACAGAAATATCATCAAGCCGGCCAATAAAGGGTGATACATAGGTAGCACCTGCCTTGGCAGCAAGCAAAGCCTGCCCCACTGAAAAGACCAGCGTGCAGTTGGTCCTGATGTTGAGTCCGGAAAAATAGCGGATAGCTTTGATCCCTTCACGGGTGACCGGAACTTTGACTACGATACGGGGGTGGAGGGCTGCAAGCTTCTCGCCTTCGCGGATCATACCCTCAAAATCGGTAGAAATGACCTCCGCAGAGACGTCCCCGGTGACAATGCTGCAAATGGTCACATAGTGATTCAAAATGTTTTCTTCACCATGAATTCCCTCTTTTGCCATCAGGGATGGATTGGTTGTAACTCCATCAAGAATTCCCAGGTCCTGTGCTTCACGAATCTGGTCGAGGTTGGCCGTGTCTATGAAAAATTTCATTTTCAGTTAGTTAAGGTGGGTTTAAATCAGGGGTTATTCAATCATTTTGGGTATTCCTACATAATACAGGTCGAATCCACCTTTCCCGCCGGCTCTGTCGGAAGAAAAAATCATAAGGTCATTGGTGAAATAGACAGCGAGAAAAACAACCGGGCGGCATTCATCGGCTGAGGTGTTGATGGATGGGCCAAAGTTTACCGGATTTTGCCACTCTGTTCCGTCAAATCGGGAATAATAAAGGTCATAGCCGCCGTATCCACCCGCCCTTTTGGAGGAGAAAACCAGCAGTTTCTCATTTGAGTAAGGAAACATATCCACGGAGTCGGAATTGAGGATGGATACTTTTTCAGCGCGATAAGTGGTATCGGCTTGCGCCCAGTCAAAGAAATCGGCATTTTCATCGATTTTCACCCGGTAAATGTCTATTTCACCCTCACGGTTGGAGGAGAAGAGCAATTCGCGGCGCCTGGCGTTTAAAGTCGGGTAGGCATCATACCCGGGTGAATTGAGCCCTTTAATGCGGAAGGGTTCCGGGCTGACGGGTGAGATGCCACTGAAACTGTAGTTATTAAAGTAGGAAGTGTAAATTTCCATGTTACCGGTGCGGTCGCTAGAGAACAGAAAAAAATAATCCTGACCTACAAGCTGAGCCGTGTAGGGACCGAACTCGTTGTCCTCGGTGTTGGCCATCGATTCGAGGTAATAGTACGGGTAGGATTGTCCTTCATAGCCATTCATCATCAGGTTTCCATCAACCTTATTAAATCCTGTCCAGAGTTCGTAGTTGATCAGATCGTACTTTTTACCGTGGGTTGATCGGTTGGATGAAAAAACCAATGGTAGTGTAAAAGAGATTGTTGGTGGTCCTGAGGAATTGAAATCATCAAACGTGCTGTTAACCACGGAGAGATTTTTAACCGTATCAGAGAATACACCCAGATCATAGTTGATGTCCCAGGTTTTAAAACAACCGGACGAAAGCAGGGCGGAAAG
The DNA here is from genome assembly GCA_964416825.1 of uncultured Porphyromonadaceae bacterium. Classification (GTDB taxonomy): domain Bacteria; phylum Bacteroidota; class Bacteroidia; order Bacteroidales; family UBA12481; genus UBA12481. The sequence goes on along the minus strand of CAYQFT010000026.1, from coordinate 15,336 downwards.
CAGAAGAGATGCGATGAGCAGCCGACTCAGGTTTTTCATGTCTTTACGATTCTTGGCCGTAAAGGTATGATTCCGTGGTAAAAAAAAGAAGGGTAAGCTACTTATATCGCGCCGCTACAACCGCATACCCTTGCTACCTTCCGGTCCTGGGGGAGTTCAGCGGGAGCTGGCCGTATAAGACTTACCCCGCGCAAAGATAGCAAATGTTTTCAGTTGAGACAATTTCCGTTTATCTTTGTCCGAAAGCAAACCCGCATCCATTATGGAAAACGAGCGTCCGAGTATTTTAAAACCTGCCATGACCTATGGGGTGATTATTGCCACGGTAATGATTATTCTTGCAGTAATCGTCTGGATTTCCGGCCTCGAGACTGCGCGCTGGTTTCAGTGGATCAACTGGGCCGCTTATTTTGGTGTGCTTTACTATTGCCTGAGAAATTGGCGTGACCAGCACTTAGGAGGATTTATCCGGTACGGTAAAGCGGTGAGCGCTGGCATCCTCTTCATGTTTTTCGCCTCCATTATCTATGGCTTTTACAATGTTATATACCTCACCTGGCTGGACCCGGAAGCCGTTGACCGAATGATGGACCTGATGGAGGAGGCTTATTATAAGCAGGGCTTGTCGGATGATGATGTAAGCCTGGTAATGTCCTGGTTTGGCAAGATGAAGAGCCCAGGGATGCAGTTTTTCAGCATTATTTTTGGAACCACCCTATTAGGTGTAATACTCTCCCTGATCGTCGCTTTCTTTATCCGGAAAGAGGGCGATCCCTTCCGGCAGGCAATGTCGGAGATCGAAAAAAGAGACGAAGAATAACCCATCAAACCCATTCGGATGGACCTTACAGTCGTTGTGCCCGTTTTCAATGAAGAGGAGTCCCTGCCTGAACTGGTGGAATGGATCGAATCCGTTGCCGGTAAAGAAAAGTATGATTACGAGATTATCCTGGTTGATGACGGAAGCCGCGATAGCTCCTGGAGGGTGATTAAAGAGTTATCCCTGAAATTTGCTACGCTGCGCGGTGTGAGATTTCAGCGCAATTATGGGAAAGCAGCAGCTTTACAGTGCGGGTTCAGTCTGGCACGAGGAGAAGTCGTTATAACGATGGACGCGGATCTTCAGGATAGCCCTGACGAGATCCCTGGTCTGATCCAGATGATACGAAAGGATGGGTTTGACCTTGTATCGGGTTGGAAGAAAAAGAGAAGGGATCCTCTGGGTAAAAGACTGCCTTCGAAATTTTTCAACCGGGTTGCACGGATCAATAGCGGTATCCGGTTGCATGATTTCAACTGCGGACTTAAAGCCTATCGGAATGAAGTGGTTAAAAGCATAGAGGTGTTCGGTGACATGCACCGGTATACCCCGATACTTGCCAAGCGAGCCGGTTTTGGGCGGATTGGGGAAAAAATCGTCCACCACCGCGAACGCAAATACGGTAAAACCAAATATGGATGGGAACGACTGTTTACCGGCGCCCTCGACCTGCTTACAGTCAGTTTTATTACCCGGTTTTCGAAGAAACCAATGCATTTTTTTGGATCCCTCGGAATGCTGATGATGCTTTTTGGTTTTGGCGTCACGGTCTGGCTTGCAGGTGACAAAATTCACGCAATCAGAACCCATGAAGTTTACAGGCAGATTACAGATCAACCCATGTTCTATCTTGCGCTCCTGGCAGTTATTATTGGCGTTCAGCTTTTTTTAACCGGATTCCTTGCGGAGCTGGTATCCCGGTCTGCTGCTGACCGGAATAAGTATCTGATCTCTGAGGAGTTATGAAGACATTGATCCGCCTGGCGCTGCGGCTTCTGCCCCGACCTTTTCTGATAAGAGCCAGTTACCTGTTAATGAAGGTCTTAAAACCCTTCATGCATGGCACCAAGGTAACCTGCCCGGTTTGCGGGTCATCCTTTAACAAGTTTCTGCCGTATGGCGTTCATTCCCGGAGCAGTGTATTGTGCCCCTCTTGTCTCAGTCTTGAGCGGCACCGGCTGATCTGGCTTTATCTGGAACGTAAAACCGATTTTTTTACTGCTCCCCGACGGGTTCTGCATGTTGCGCCTGAACAATGCTTCCTTGACAGATTCCGAAAGCTCAGTAATCTTGACTATATGACGGCCGATTTGGAGTCACCGATCGCGGATTATCATTTTGACTTACATCTGATTCCTTTCAGCCAAAACCATTTCGATGCTATTTTATGCAATCATGTGATGGAGCATGTGGCAGATGACAGGATGGTTTTATCGGAAATCTATCGGGTACTGAGACCAGGCGGGCTGGCAATTCTGCAGGTTCCGCTGGATCCGGGTCTCACGGCTACCTATGAAAACAGTGCTATCACCAACCCACACGAGCGGGAGAAGCATTTCGGGCAAAAGGATCATGTTCGTCTTTATGGTACTGATTATCCTGACCGACTGCGGAGCGCCGGCTTCCTGGTTTCGGAATGGCCGGTAAAGGAGAACTTCACTGCTGTTGAGATTCAGAAGTACCGGCTGGCAGCGGATGAGGTGCTATATATCACTTCCAAACCCAGATGAAACGTACCTATTCGTTTATCATACCGGTGTATAACCGCCCGGATGAACTTTCTGAGCTTCTGGAAACCATTTCCCGTCAGGAATATCGGGAGTTTGAAGTTATTGTTGTTGAGGACGGGTCTGACATTCGATCCGAAGAGGTTGTAAACCGATACAGGGAGGCCATCCCTGTGCTTTATCTCGACCTGCCCCGGAGCGGCCCTGCTTTGGCACGCAATGCTGGAATGAAGGCCAGCAGGGGGCAATATCTTTTATTTGTCGACAGTGACTGCCTGATTCCACCGGAATACCTTGGCCGGATTGATGCCTTCCTGGATGAAAATCCACTGGACGTGTTCGGCGGTCCGGACAAAGCCTCAGAGGAGTTTACTCCGGTTCAGAAAGCGATTTCCTATGCTATGACTTCATTTCTGACAACCGGTGGTATACGGGGCGGGAAAAAAAAGGTTGATCGTTTCTATCCCCGCAGCTTCAACATGGGGATATCACGCCGGGCTTATGAAAACATAGGCGGCTATCCGGTGACACGCATGCATCCGGGTGAGGACATGGTTTTTAGTATCGAGCTGATAAAGAGAGGGTTCAGTTCGGGCCTTATCCCCTGTGCCCAGGTGTATCATAAAAGGAGGACCTCTTTGTTTAAGTTTTTTAAGCAGGTTCAGGGTTTTGGCAAGACCCGGTATATCATTTCAAAAGTTTACCCAGAAACCTTCAGGCTCTTTTTTCTCTTCCCGAGCCTGTTCCTGATCGGTTTTCTTGGCTTAATCGTACTCTCCGTTTTTGTGAATTACTGGTTTCTGGTTCCGGTGATCGGCTGGGGAACGTTGATTTTTCTCGATTCAAGCCTCAGGAACCGAAGTATCGGGATAGGAATACGATCAGTTGGAACTTCCCTGATTCAGCTTTGCGGTTACGGGTTGGGTTTTATATCCTCGTGGGCCAGGCATGCTGCAACCGGGCAGGATGAATACGGTGTTTTTCGCAAAGGGTTTTATCCGAAGTCAGAATTATAGTTCACAATACTTTGCAATCTTCTCAAGATCCTCGGGCGAGTAAAATTTGAGGTCCTGATACCTGTTGTTCCAGGTGATCTGTCTTCGTGCATAGTGCCTGGTGTTGCGCTTGATCAGGCGAATTGCTTCAACGAGATCCGTATCACCATCAAAATGGCTGAACAACTCACGGTAACCTACTGTATTCAGTGCGGCCAAATCACGCCAGGGGGTTAGTGCACGGGCCTCTTCCATCAGCCCCGACTCGATCATTCTGTCGACCCTGCAATCAATCCGCTCATACAACTCTTCACGGGGCAGAGCAAGAGAAAGAATTCTGATATTGAAAGATCGATTGGGCAATTCCCGTTTTCTGAATGAGGAGAAAGTCTTCCCTGTGCTGAGGCAAACCTCAAGACCTCGCAGTACCCGCGCAGGATTTTTTTTGTCAACTTTGATAAAATACTCAGGATCAAGTTCCTCGAGTTTTGTCAATAAAGGTCCGATTCCTTTCTGCTGAAGGTCCGTTGCGAGTTGCTTACGAATCACAGGATCCGGATCCGGAATTATATCGATTCCATTAATAATTGAGTCCATGTATAAACCTGACCCTCCTGTCATAATGACCCGGTCATGGTTTTCAAACAGTCCATTTAGAAGACCAATCGATTCCTGCTCGTAGCGGTAGACCGAATAGTAGTCATGGATGGAAAGGTTGCCGATAAAATGGTGCCTTACCGCATTCAGCTCATCCGGTTCAGGTACTGCTGTTCCGATTCTCATTTCACGGTAGAATTGTCTGGAATCGCAGGAGATTATTTCGGTTTTCCACCGCTGAGCCAGGCGTATGCTAACTTGCGTTTTGCCAACTGCAGTGGGACCGCAGATGATAATCAGAGTTGCCATCAGTGACCAGAGGTTTTAAGGAATTGCAGTGTGTCGATATGATCAGCATAATCCCATAGCTCAGGTTTTTGGGCACGCCCGAAGGGTGTGTGACCATGACCCACAATACATTGGATATTTCCTTCCTGGGTATCCAGGAACGTAGTCAGGTTCCTGCTATGGCTATAAAAGCTGTAGTGCAGCACTGCGATAGGGGAAAACAGGGATGAGTTCTCTGTGACCAGGACATTTTTGGTTTCAGAATACGGTATGTTGGCAAGTTTTAAACAGGCTTTCTGGAAGATCAGATTGTCTCTGTACATAGGATTGGGAGTACTATCCGGGTATCGGTTCAAAGCATCAGCAAGCCTGGCCGTTGATGCGCCTTCAGGAAAAAAAACATGCGATATGCTTCGGCATCCCAGTCCAAAGAATTCAAGGATATCGGAGGCAAGGCCGTCAAGTTCCTGCGAGTTTTCTGTTCCGTCGAGAATCGCTGCTGACGTTCTGTTTGTCCTGATTATACTGGGAATACCCATGAACTCCCTGGACAAATAGCGGCCGGTATTGCTGCCACCTGTCGCGATAACCGCACCCGCTGAAACGGATCTTTCTGTAAACCGTATCCGCTGACTGAATTGAGGATTGATGCGTATGAGTTCATCGGCAATATGGGGGATCAACTGATTGTCTTTTGATGAAAGCTTGCCGATATAGGTGCTCCCGCTTATCAGAACACAAAGGAAATCGTGAAATCCTACCATTGGAATATTTCCTGCAGAAATCACAAGGATATCAGCAGGGGTTTTTGGTTCCAGTGGGAGGTATGGCTGGACCCAGCGGAGAAGGTTGCCTGAGGTAAGGAGGGTGGATAAGCTGTCTGATGCTTTGAGAATTGCACTTGGCGTGAACCATGGGTTTGATCTTGAAATGCCGTTAAGGTGAGGTATGATTACCTCCTTCATTCGGCTTCCGAGCCGGCTAAATGCTTCGATCCGGGATTCAAGGTTCATGGTTTTTGTAAAAGGCTAAAATTAGGGATAATATTCCTGTTGTGCCGTGGAATGAGTAATTTGGCAGAACCGAAAAACCCATACGTGAAGAACAATAGCATCCGTTTCCGCAGATCTGCCCTGGTAAGGGAGAATTTCAGGATCTCTTTTATGTCTATTCGGTCGAATCTGCTCAGGACCGTTCTGACCATCCTGATTATTGCTTTTGGGATAATGGCCCTTATCGGAATTCTGACCGCGATTGATTCTCTTGAGCGGTCCGTTAGTTCTTCCTTTTCGGCCATGGGTGCCAATTCCTTTAGCATACGCAGCAGGGGTTATAATGTCCAGATCGGGGCTAATCGGGAGCGGGTCAAGAATTATTCAAAGATATCCTTTGAAGAGGCTCAGCGGTTCAAGGATGAGTTTAACTTTCAGTCGAAAGTTTCCGTTTCCATCGGGGCTTCTGGGAGCGCGACCATTAAATATGATAACCTGAAAACGAATCCGAATTTCTCGGTGAGGGGAGTGGATGAGCGTTATTTTGAAACCTCAGGGTATGAGATCGAGAAAGGCCGGAATTTCTCTGAGCAGGAGATTCGGAGCGGAGAGTTTGTTGCCGTAGTAGGTGCCGAGGTGGTGAAGACGCTTTTTAAATCGGGACAGGATCCATTGGATAAGACGATATCTGTTAGTAATGGAAAATACAGGATTATCGGAGTGCTGAAGGAGAAGGGAGCATCCTTTATTGGAAGCGGTGACAGGCTGGCTTGCCTGCCGGTTACCAATGTCCGGCAGTATTTTTCGTATCCGGATATGTCATTTAACGTATCGGTTTTGCCTGATGAGGGTGTTGGAATCGAGGAAGCGATGGGAGAGGCTGAAAGTCTTTTTCGGGTAATCAGGGGCCTGGGACCGATGGATGCAACAGATTTTCATGTTGTACGAAGTGACAATATTGCGCAGCTTCTGATCAACTCGATGAGCTCTATCACGATTGCTGCTACCTTGATAGGGATTATTACTTTACTTGGAGCTGCAATCGGATTGATGAATATCATGCTTGTAACGGTGGCCGAACGCACACAGGAGATTGGTATACGTAAAGCAATCGGTGCGAACAACCGGACGATCAAGCAGCAATTTCTTTTCGAAGCAATTCTTATTGGCCAGCTGGGCGGATTCGTAGGGGTTGGCTTGGGAATGGTCGTTGGCAATATCATACCCTTGATTGCAGGGGGCACTTTTGTCGTGCCCTGGGGCTGGATTCTGATGGGATTCCTTCTGTGCTTTTTGGTCGGGATTATTTCCGGAATATATCCTGCCATGAAGGCAGCCCGGGTTGACCCCATTGAGTCCCTGAGGTTTGAATAAAAAAAACCCGGGCTTTGAGCCCGGGTTTTTTAAACCTGTCAGGTTTAAACTAAAACAACTTCTTGATCAGGTCGACAACCCTGCAGCTATATCCCCATTCGTTGTCATACCATGAGAAAACCTTAACGGTTTTTCCATTAACCATGGTGCTGAGTGCATCGAAGATGGAGCTGTGTGTGTTATGGATGATATCCACGGAGACGATCGGGTCTTCGGTATATTCGAGAATGCCTTTCATCGGGCCTTCAGCAGCGGCTTTCATGGCAGCGTTGATTTGGGCAACGGTTACTTCTACCTTAAGGTTGGCCACGAAATCAACCAGCGAGCCGGTTGGGGTAGGAACGCGTACGGCACAGCCGTCCAGTTTACCTTTCAGCTCAGGAATTACCTTTCCAACAGCCTTAGCAGCACCTGTGGTAGTTGGGATCTGTGACACGGCGCAGGAACGGGCGCGACGAAGGTCTTTGTGCGGGGCATCCAGGATTTGCTGATCATTGGTATAGGCATGGATGGTTGTCATGAAACCATTTTCAACGCCAAAACTGTCATTGAGGACTTTTACCACCGGAGCCAGGCAGTTTGTGGTGCAGGATGCATTAGAGACACAAACATCTGTTGGGCGGAGTGCTTCATCGTTAACGCCAAGCACTATCATATTGTCAATTTCATCTTTGGCAGGAACAGTAAGAATGACTTTTTTAGCGCCGTTTTTCAGGTGGTCGCCATATCCGCCTTTTTCACTTTCCTTTTTTGTAAACACGCCAGTTGATTCAATAACCACGTCCGGAACCTGGGCCCACTTAATATTAATGGGACTTTTTTCTGCTGTTACCGATACGCTGATTCCGTTAACAATGATGCTCTGTTCATTAAAATCGACTGTACCATTGAATTTACCCTGCGTAGAGTCATACTTAAGAAGGTGAGCCAACGTTTTTGTGTCGGTAAGATCGTTGATTCCAACAACTTCCATTTCCGGTCTTTCAAGGATCAGCTTGAAAACGTTTCGTCCGATACGACCGAAACCATTGATTCCAACTTTAATTTTTGCCATAATGATGTCTTTACTTGTAAACGATTTAAAGGTTCGAATTTTCGCACACAAAGGTAATGCATCGGGGGCGGAAAATCAAGAATAAAAAACCCCGGTTTCATCAGAAACCGGGGTTTTTTCGATAATGGGTATGGTTTATTTAACCACGAATTTTGAGGAGGCCATCTGACCACCGGAGATCATCCGAACCAGGTAGGTTCCGGCTCCGAGGTCGGTAGCAGGCATTTGGTATTCGCTGCTTCCTGCCGGTTGGTTAGTCAGTTTGGTCGACTTAACCATTCTTCCCTGCAGGTCATAGACCTGGAACTCAATATCGGAATTGGATTCCAGTGAATAGCGAAGGATTGCCAGGTCAGCAACCGGGTTCGGGGTTACCTGAACCTTAATGGTGCTGGTTCCGACAAAATGGCTGGATGATGCTCCGCCTTTAGTTGCGAATGTTTCTGATTTAAACATGCCCCTTCCAAAGGTAGCGGCATAAACCTCACCGTGGTTTTCAATGCCCCTTTCTGCGCTGTTTTCAAATTTCTGCTGTTTCAGCTGGTAAACAGGAAGGATCTCCATGCCGTTATTGTTTTCGCTGGCCCAAACCGGAGATGCATCGAAGATATTGGAGGTTGAATAAACTCCGTATTCAGTACCTACGATAACCTCGTTATGGTTTCTCCAGTTGAAGACAACCGAATATGCAGGTGCCTGGGGAAGGTTCCCCTGAATGGGAACAAAACTGTTGGTTGAGTCCTTCGCTGTGGTAGCATTGGTACTGAGGTAAATGTAATTCGGGTTGCCATAGTTTCCACAGGTCACGATTACATTATCGGAGTTGGTTGGGTCAACGGTAATGCTGGTAATAACCTGTGTGAAAGAACCAATAGCAGCCAGTGTTTGCTTCCAGAGGGGTTTACCGGTAATCGGGTCGAAACCGGTAAATGTGTCCATGGATTTGCGGTCGCGGGCATTTTCAAAGTTCCCGATCCTGTATACCAGATATTTTTTCTCAGAAGCATCCCATACGGCAGTGAATACATTGTTTCCATCTGCAGATACCGCTACTTCGATGACATTGTCGATATTGGCTCCGGTTCCTTGTAACCTGGGACGCTCAATGATAGAGTAAAATTGACTCTTGTAGACTTCCACACCACTAAGCGGGTGCCGGTTTACCTTGAGGCCAGCTTGTCCGATTTTCCCGAAAACAATCACGGCCTGGTAGGGGTCCTGAACTTTTACCGTGTCGCCGGTTAGCAGAGGCGCAGTAAGAGTTTTAGCAATCGGATACTTGCGGATCATACTCTGAGCGATAATGGTCTCGTTCGCGTTATAATCGCGATCTGCGATAAACATTACACTGTCCCATGATTTCGGGTCGTTATAGCTTTCCCACAACGCCATTGGTGAGAGCCAGGTTCCTCCGTTAGCAATGGGATAGTATGACTGATACGATGTTTGATTTTCTACCACAAACCTGCGATGAATGGTACCCCCGGGGGTAGTGTAAAATTTGAAGTTCGGGTCAAGCGTTGATATTTCGCAATCACCACCATGCCTGAAACTCAAAAATGGATCGAAGATGGCACCGCCCCACCAATTGGCATACATCGGATCGTTGCCTTTGAAGTCTATGTAGAGGATTCCGTTGTCCATGGAACCGCCAAGCACTTCCCCCTTGGGTGAGTAGGCCACGGTAAGGAATTGGGTAACGTTGTAGTTCTTGTTTATGGTACGCCAGGTTCTTCCTTTGTTGTTGGAAACGGCAATGCCGCCGCTTGTTCCAATATAAATGGTATTCGGATCGGTTTGGCTGAATACGATGGTATGCTGGTCACGATGGATATAGAAGCCACGGTTTGGCAGGGCCGTCGGCTCATCCAGGGATACCCGCTCCCAGCCGGTTTTGTATGACCATGAAAAAACATCTTTACCGCCGATCATTATGAATCCGGGATTTGAAGGATCTACCCCAAGAGCGGATGCAAAATTTCCCTCACTTCCAAGGGGTGAAAAATAGTCTGATCCACCAGGTCCGATAACGGCCCAGGTAACGCCACCGTCTTTTGACTGATAAACATTTGACAGCCGGTATCCGGTAATGACGGTTCCTGACTTGGTAATACCTGCAACGATGCAATATGCATAGTTCGGATCTGATGGTGCGAAAGCGAATGTCATCCGGCTGATATCCTTATCTACGATTTGGCTGGTGGTAAGGCCGGTGGCTGCCGAGACTTTTACGAAAGTTCCAGGATCGCCGTTGGGTGAGCGATAGGCCATTTTGCCCACACTGGTTAGGACGGCTCCGTTTGATCCCACAGCAACATGCGCGGCTTCAGTGGTAACTTCGGGAATTGGGTTTGTCCATGTTTGTCCGCCATCGGTTGAAAGACGGAGCCCTTTTACGGTAGCTGCATATATACGGGAGGCATTCGTTGGGTCGGCAGCCATCGCGTATACCAGTACAAAGGCTTGTTTTGATTCAGTAGAGGACCATGTTGATTCCAGCCGGGAAAAAGTATTGCCGTGGTCAACTGATTTCCAGATTCCCTGACCCAGAATACCCTGATGTGAATCCTGAACATCACCAGTAGTTACGGCGGGGCCTTCGCCGGTTCCGAAGTAAATATCACCGTTTGCTGCCTGGCAAATGGAGGAAACGGCCATGTTGTCAAAAAGTTCACCGTTGACTGACATGGTTTTTTCCCATGAGTTGCCGCCGGTGGTTGTCTTCCACAGGCCACCGCTTACGCTGCCTGCGAAACAAACATCAGAATTATCCTTGTCGATCAGGAAAGCACGGGTACGGCCACCCACGTTATTGGGGCCAAGTTCCTGCCATGCCATGTTAAGTGAATTGCCGCCTTTTTTCGTCAGGGCTTTAACCTGATCCTGAGCTTTGACCAGGTCGGCGATGTCAATCGTTCCTGTGTACTGATTGACACGGCGGGCATTGAGCCAATTAGCTGCATTCATGGGGTCAAGATCTTTGACGGTTTGATTTCCGTCACTGGTAAGAAGGTTAGTAACTTCCTTACCAGACTGAGCCAGAGCCGTGAATCCAGTGGATAAAACAAGAGCAAGTGCAAAGAGTAAATGTTTGTTTTTCATAATCTTAAAATTTCAATAACAGCGTAGGTTTCCCAACGAATATAGGGTCTAAAAATACAAAAAAAATGAATAAACCAAAATTTGCATATTTTTTTTGAAAACCAGTAAATACGGGCGTTTCAGCGATTTCGATTTCGCCCGGTGATCAGTTCTGACGACCGGAAACAGGGGTTTGAATCCGGCGACGGGCATCCAGTACTTTCCCAAACCGATAGGATGCAAAAAGGGAGAAGAACAGCTGTCTGTTGTTTTCAACTGCCAAAATCGGCATCTTTTTCAAAAAGGCATCCACCTGAAGTCCCCCTTCTATTGCATTCAGAATCCTATCCTCCGAACCGTATTCAAAACAGACGCCAAATCGGGTAAAAGCTCCCGGATTAATGCTTATTTCATTCATGCCCACAAAGAAGGATTCTTTGTCGTATATGTCATAAATGCTTTGCATGTAATCGGGATCAAACGGAGCGCGTTCCTCTACCCTGATGTCGTAGGTTTTAGGATCATACCCGAGGACTTTTATGTAGTAAACAGGTTTAAGCAGCCCGAGTGAAAGCCCTGCGGAGGCAAAATACCGTATAGATATTCCACCCTGGTCCAGTTTGCTGAAAACCTCTTTCTGAAAACCGACTCCTCCACGCAAAACAAAGGCTTCATTCAACTTACCGAAAACATAGGTCCGGCCCCAGCCACCCCGGTAGGGGCTCTGGCTCTGAATCTCTTTCGGATGACGCAGATTGGCAAAATCCACGTCATAGATCATGCTGCTGAATGAATTGATCCTTTTAGCGAAGCGGTAATTTACGGACCATCCGTTGGACACGAGGCTTCCTGCCAAGCTCCTTTCATTTCGGAAAAAGACTTTTGGCTGATTGTCAATTTCCCCTTGAGAATAAACACCTGCCGGGATGGCAAAGAACACTAGGAAAGACAAGCTTAATTTTTGAAAAGTTTTTTTGAGCATCCTAGTTTTAACAAATATAGTGAATTCAATACAAAAAGCTGCTATCTCGTCTTTAAATTAGCTGATGAGACCAGGTCCAGGCCGGCCAGCCGTGCATAGCGGTCTCGGATATCCTGAAAATATACAAAAAGATAATAGTCATTGACTGTTTCATAAAAGCTCCATTCAACCGGATTCGGGTTCACCGGAGTTCCATCCCGGTCAACAAGACTATACTGATAATTATAATATCCCTGTTTAAGAAGCAGTGAAACCTCATAGGATTTCAACTCTTTGTTGTACAGCATCTTGAAGTCTGGATGGTGCCTCCAGTCTGATAAGCCCCCGTTAACATAAACATCCGTATCTGTGAAAGGTTCAGGTGCCTGCAGCCGAAAATCAACCCACACGTACTGACCTTCGATATCGGAGTCGGAAGCGTCATCCCACTTAATCAGATATTTGCCCCGGATATCCTCCTGGAAAACATAATATTTTCTGTCATTCACAAGATCAGGCTTCAGGGTTACCCGTGTCAATGGCCGTTCAAACCGGATTTCCGCAATACGGTCGGAGTTGAATTTAAGGGATTTGGTATCGAAATGCCTGAACTGACTGCCTCCGGGAAACAGGTTCTCCTCTTCATAATCGTAAACCAGTGAATCGGGGTGAACAAACTTTGGAAGCAACCCCATGATCCCGCTTTCCCAACAGTAATTTTTCACCAATGAAACCCGAATATCCCGCTGGGGGTTATCCGTACGGATGGATGAATAGTCTACTGAGAAATCAACCTCCTGGTGAGTTCCGAAAAAATTGAGATTATCGGTCCGGTGGATTGCTGTCCGAATCCTGACCAGCGGCTCAACGATAAAAAAACGGCGGGTCAGAACCGGTTCTTCACGATTGTAATCCCGATAAACATAAAGTATATAGTTGCCCGATATTTTGATATTAAAATCCTCATTCGGGAATGTCAATGTATAATGTATATAGGGTTTTGCAGTATTGCGCGAATACCTGTAATCCCGGATTTCATTTTCCGGCAGTCCGGAAATGTACTCTGTTTCAG
>CAYQFT010000026.1:0-2275 GCA_964416825.1 uncultured Porphyromonadaceae bacterium | reverse complement strand
AAATGCCATTGCCATGTCAAAGGTAATTAAAATCAAACGAGGATTGGATATCAGGCTTAAAGGCGCTGCTGAGTTGCAACTTGCCAAACCCGGCCTGACGGGACTTTATGCGGTAAAACCTACCGATTTCAAGGGATTGGAATTCCGTGTTCTCCGCAAGCCCGGTGAGGAAGTTAAAGCTGGCACTCCAGTCCTTGCCGATAAAAGCCATCCGGAAATTGTTTTGGTTTCACCCGTGGCTGGCAAAGTGGCCGCCGTTAACCGTGGTGAACGCAGAAAACTTCTTGAGGTTATTGTCGAATCTGAAGGTGAGCAAAGCCATGAATCCCTGCGAAAAGGAAGTCCTGCCGATATGGATGCAGCTTCGGTCAAAGAGCAGATTCTAAAAGCCGGACTTTGGCCAGCCATTGTACAAAGGCCTTACGGAGTTGTTGCCCGTCCTGATCATGCTCCCCGTGATATTTTTATCTCGGCTTTTGATTCTTCACCTCTGGCTCCTGACTATGAATTCATCCTTAAAGAGCAAGTTGCAGAATTCAAAACGGGTATTCTCGCACTTAAAAAGCTGACAGCCGGTAAGATATATTTATCATTGTCTCCCGAATTATCTGATTCCAGGGTTTTTGCCGGGATTGAAGGGGTTGAGTATCCGGTGTTTAAAGGACCGCATCCGGCAGGCAACACAGGGATACAGATCCATCACCTGGCACCGATAAACAAAGGTGAAGTGGTGTGGACAATCACTCCCCAATTCGTTGCCCTGATCGGTCGTACCTTCCTCCTCGGAAGGCCTGATTTTACCTGGACCGTCGCACTGGCAGGGTCGAGGGTTAAAAAGACTCAATATTATCAAACAATAGTTGGAGCGCAGGTAAGCCCGCTGGTAGACCTGAACCTGGTTGAAGCGGAACTGCCTCCACGCATCATCAGCGGAACGGTCCTTACCGGTACTAAAATTGAGAAGGACGGGTTCATCGGGTTTTACGATTCACTGGTCACGGTGATTCCCGAAGGAAAATATTTCGATCTTTTTGGTTGGGCGCTGCCGGGTATTAACAAGTATAGTATGTCGCGCACATTTCTCAGTTCCATTTTTCCGAAAAAATCCTGGGATCTGAACACGAACCTGAATGGCGGCCGCAGGGCTTTTGTGGTGACGGGCCAATACGAACAGGTGCTGCCGATGGATATTTATCCGATGCTGTTATTAAAATCAATCCTTGCCAGTGACATTGATAAGATGGAGCAGCTCGGAATCTATGAAGTCATTGAAGAGGACTTTGCGCTGTGTGAATTTGTCTGCACTTCCAAGATTGAAGTACAGGAGATCCTTCGTTCAGGCCTCGACCTGATCCGCAAAGAAATGAATTAGCGAGATCCCAAATACTGAATTGCATAAAAAGATGAAAGCAAATAAGTTACGGCAATTGGTTGATAAGGTTAAACCCAATTTTCAAAAGGGGGGTAAACTGTCCAAGTTGCACTCGACATTTGATGCGTTTGAATCGTTTCTGTTTGTACCCGACAAAGTTACCCTGCAAGGTAGCCACATCCGCGACAGTATTGATTTAAAGCGAACGATGACCATTGTGATCCTTGCTTTGCTCCCTTCGCTGGTTTTTGGGATTTTCAATACGGGGTACCAGCATTTCTTATCGATCGGTGAGGCGGTACCCTTCTTTTCATGGCAGGGCTTCGGCTTTGGATTCATTAAGGTTTTTCCGATCATTGTTGTGTCTTACGTGACAGGCCTGGGAATTGAATTTATTGTGGCTCAGGTTAAGGGTCATGAAGTGAATGAGGGGTTCCTTGTAAGCGGCATGCTGATCCCGCTGATCATGCCTGTTGATGTTCCGCTGTGGATGGTTGCGCTTGCTACTGCTTTCGCCGTTGTATTCGGCAAAGAAATATTCGGGGGCACGGGGATGAATATCTTCAATCCGGCGTTGCTCGCCCGAGTTTTCCTCTTTTTTGCTTATCCGGCCTTTATGACCGGCGACCGGATCTGGATAGCCGGAATGACCAAAGGAACCGGCGTTGTTGATGGATTCAGCGGAGCCACACCGCTTGGTGAGCTGGCTGCCGGACATTCTGATAAGTTGCAGGATTTCATGACCTTATTCCTTGGAGCTATTCCCGGTTCAATCGGCGAGACTTCCAAGCTTGCGATCCTCATCGGAGCAGTGATACTGGTGGTTACGGGGATTGGTTCCTGGAGAATCATGGTTTCTATGATCGCCGGCGGACTGCTGATGGGTGGAATACTGAATCTTGT
>CAYQFT010000025.1:22395-30091 GCA_964416825.1 uncultured Porphyromonadaceae bacterium | reverse complement strand
TCAGAGTTACAAAACCGCTGATAAAAATAAAAATAAAAGCAACAGCCAGGCATCCGATATGGGTGGCTCCGGTAAGTATCAGGAATAGAATGGAAAGCAAAACGCATTTGAGCTTTCGATATTGAATGAACCGGATTGCCTGAAGAATAAACGACGAGAGGAAAACCAGACCGACAGAGTTTTTAGTCATGTCGCCTGACAAAACCATAAGAGAGGCCAGATAAAAGACAGTGAAAGCTGGGAAAAGATAGCGCGCTGCTTCCGGTTTTTTCGCAGACGGGTTGATTTGCCGTGACAAGAAGTAGACCGGCACGGCTATCAGAGGTGGGATCAGAGAATCGATTAACCTTGAAGAAAATAAAACTGCCCTGTCAATAGGAAAACCTGTAATTAATTGAATAATAGCACCAACGCCGGCACACAGCCAATGAACCAGCGGCGCATCGGGATAATTCATGGAGCCGGTTTCAAGGATGTTGCGGGCGAGAAGCGGGTAGTAACCGCCATTGATGCCCGGTATGAGATCCGCGCTGAAATTTGTTTTCAGCCTGATCACTGCCGCTATCAGAATGATCAGGCCAATCAGATAAAATTCTTGCCCCGAATATATTTTAATAAATTTATTGGTCAATATTTTATAAATTCGGGTCAACTATAAAATCCAATCTAATGAAATCAAAAGTAGTTAAAACATTACCGGTTTTGATGCTCCTTGGGCTCATGCTGGGTTGTGGCAGTTACGGAGATTACTCCGATTATTATGATATTTACGGAAATGCAAGACACTCCTACGGCATTACGGTCTGGACCAATACCAGCAGCAATGTGGACGTTTTTGTGAATGGCGAGAGAATCGGAACGGTTACCCAGCGCTACGACAGTGCTCCTGAATGCGGTGCAGCTGGGTGCGTAATGTATAGTAGTGAGGATGGCGGAACAAAAATTACGTTGCGCGGAGAATCGGTTGATGGACGGACCAAATGGCAGGAGAAGTCGTTCCGGCTAAACCGGGATTGCCGCAAAGTTCAGTTGATAACCAACGAACAAGGAGAGCCGGAAGTCCTGGTTAACTAACCTGGTTCAAATGCAGGTAGCCGGAAACTAAACGTTGATCCTTCATTTACCTTGCTGGTAATCGAAAGGTTATCTCCGTGCCTGATTATCATTTCTTTACACAGAAGAAGGCCCAATCCGTGGCCTTTTTCTTTGTTGGTGCCTTCACTAGACATGCCAGACGTGCTAATAAGGAGGGCTTTAAGATTTTCCGGCGACATTCCTATTCCGGTATCTTTTACAAAAACTAGTACCTGATTTTCAATCTTTCTTGCTCCAATAGTGATCTGGCCTCCCGAGGGGGTGAATTTCATGGCATTGGAGAAGAGATTTCGCAGAATGGTCTGAATCATGGCGGTATCAAAGAAGGCTATAACCTCAGGCTGCGAAATGATCTGGCTTTTTATATTCTTCAACTGAAGAGCTCCCGAGTAAAGATCAACTGTTTCCTGAAACAATGGCGAGAGGTTCCCCAAATATGGATTAAAGGGAATTTCCTTGCGCCTGCTATCCGACCAGGCAAGCAGGTTTTCCAGTATAAGATAGATAGATTCTGAAGAGGCATATACCATTTTCAAAGTTTTCCTGACCTCTTCCGGATCCGAAATGTCACCATCTATCAGCAGCCTGACCAAGTTTCCGGTATTTCCGATAGGTCCCCGCAAGTCATGGGCGATAATTGAAAAGAGCTTGTCCTTCATCCGGTTCATGGCCATCAGCTCTTCGGTTTTTTCCTGGAGCTTCTGCTCTCGCTCAAGCAATTCGTTTTCAATTATTTGCTTCTGTCTGAGAGAGTCGATCATCTGATTGAAGGCAACGCTGAAGTCTCCCATAAAGGAAACTTTCTGCGTATAATCCCCGGCCGCAATTTGCTGAGTCTGCCAGGTGAGATGCAATAAATCAGAATGGAGCTGTTTAAAGCTGCTGACAAATTGATTGCCCTTGGGGGGGGCCTGATCGAGCATGCCTTTGGATAATGCCAGTACAAACCGGTAGCCTTCAAGGTATTGGTTTATAAGGTTCTGGAGATCCAGAGCCAGCTGCTTAAGCTCAGGACTGATGGTCCCATTCATCCCATTGGGAAGATCTGCGAAGGGGATTCCGCCGGCAAGGATTTTTTCGACCGACGAGGTGGCGGCAAGGATCAGTTTCTTTTCAGAATCATTCATTTTTCGGAACGATCGATCGTGAAACGGCAGGTTCTTTCGCCTGTTGACCAGCAGTCAACTTCAGTTACCGAGAAATCCCTGCCGGTATAAACATTAAATATGCCTTCAATAAACCCTTCATCGTAATCGCAAACCGTGCGACCTGTGATGGGCAGGCCCGAGCAATCAAGGTCTTCGGAGACGGTGACGACAAAACTGAGATTAACCGGATCTGCTTTTTCAATCCGCAGTATTCCTATTGAAAGTTCAATCAGTTTATCATGTAATTCTGCCATAAACTCATTCAGAGGAAGTGATGGATTGAGGAGATTTTTGCAAAATTCCTGACCTGCAAGCCTGCCGGCATCCACAAATAGCTCTTTAACGACCTGGAAACCAAATCGTTCCTCTAAGACCGCCCGCATGGTATACTGCATTAATCGATAAACAGCCACATGGGTTGTCTGGCCAAGATTCGGACGACCTAGCTGAATATCTCCAATATCCTTCCAGTTGAAGGGGTATTCTTTCATGCGTACATTTTTAATTCCGACGAATATAAAGATAGAAATATTTGGTTTATTGACGATAGGTTGGTCTGATTTACGATTTACGATGGCTGTTTACATCCATTTAGTCTTCTCTCTTCTCTCTTCTTTCTTCTTTCTTCTTTCTTCTTTCTTTCGCCTTTCGCCTTTCGCCTTTCGCCTTTCGCCTTGTTTCTTGTTTACCTTTACCGATCATGAAACAAGTTATACTCAAACCCAACCGCGATAAATCCCTTCTCCGTAAACACCCATGGATCTTTGCCGGTGCCATTCAGCGGATCGAGGGGAATCCGGATAAAGGTGATACTGTAGCTATTTACTCCGCTGATCAAAAGTTTCTCGGGCATGGCGCCTATTCTCCTGTCTCACAGATTGCAGTCAGGATGTGGAATTGGGACGAAACGGAGGAGATTGGCCCCGCCTTTTTTCATCGGAAAATCAATGAAGCACTTGGGCAGCGTAAATCTCTTGGCATCACGGATAGAACAGATGCGTACCGGATTCTGTTCTCTGAATCCGACGGTATTCCCGGGCTGATTGCCGATAAAATCGGGGATTATCTGGTATGCCAGTTCTCCGCGGCAGGTGTGGAATTCTGGAAGAAGGAGATTATTGAAGTTCTCAAGGAGGTAATTCCATGCGAGGGAATATTTGAGCGGTCGGATCTGGCTGTCAGGCGTAAGGAGGGGTTGCCGGAAAGTACGGGTTTACTCTGGGGGGTGTCCCCGCCAGAGTGGATTACAATTAGTGAATCGGGGCGACAATTCAGGGTAAACATTTCCGAGGGTCATAAAACGGGTTATTATATCGACCAACGTGAGAACCACTCTTTAGTCAGCGAGTTTGCTGCCGGCCGAGAGGTCCTTGATTGTTTTTGTTATACGGGAGGATTCTCTGTTGCCGCTCTTCACGGTGAGGCAAAGCATGTTGTTATGGTTGATTCATCAGGCCCGGCGATGGAGAATGCCATTGCCAATGTGAGCCTGAATGGTTTTAATCCCTCCCTGTTTACGCCTGTTGAGGCTGATGTTTTCAAACTTCTGCGATTATACCGTGATGAGAACCGCAGATTTGATATGGTCATTCTCGATCCGCCCAAATTTATTGAATCTGCTAACCATGTTGACCGGGGTGCCAGAGCATACAAGGATATTAATCTTTTGGGGATTAAGTTATTGAACCCCGGTGGTTTGCTTTTCACGTTCTCATGCTCAGGACATATGGAAGATCTTCTCTTCCAGAAAGTTATTGCTGATGCGGCATTGGATGCCGGACGTGAGCTTAAAATCGTGCGATGGCTTTCACAGGCCCCGGATCATCCGGTTATGGCCAGTTTTCCTGAGGGGAAGTACCTGAAAGGGTTGATGGCTATAGTAACATAACCACCGCAAGCATAACAATTCCCAGAATCAGCAATCCGTAGAGGAGAATGGACAGAAAGCGCTGGCTCTTTTTAAATTTTTCGGCTTCGAGCTCCCAACCCTCCGGATCTGTTAGGGAAGAAAGACAACCTTTGAGGCTCCTGAGCTGAACCCCATAAATACTTAGTGTTGCAGG
The DNA here is from genome assembly GCA_964416825.1 of uncultured Porphyromonadaceae bacterium. GTDB lineage: Bacteria > Bacteroidota > Bacteroidia > Bacteroidales > UBA12481 > UBA12481. The sequence goes on along the minus strand of CAYQFT010000025.1, from coordinate 25,785 downwards.
CAAGGTAAATAGGAACGATAACACAACAAGGGTGGCAATAATCAACTTGTCCTGAAAATGCAATGGGGGTACAAACCCGAAACGTACATAATAATAGACCAGCATGCCAGCAATTACAATAAATGGATTGGTAAGGCTTTGTACGAACTGAACCTTGTAATACATCTTTTTAAGGAACACTGTTTTCTTCTCAAGTGTTTCCTGAATCGTTCCATCTGTGGAGTCAAGATTAAATGCTGACCTGCGAATTCGGATCAGATAGGGGATCAGAACGGAAAGTGCAACCAGCGAGACAAGGCTGGTATAAAAAGCCAGTGATTGATTTCGATAAAGGGAAAGGGTAATCAATAAAACAATTGCAACCAGGCTTTTAAGTACAATATCAAACCCAAGTGAAGTTCTTATCCAGGCAGTAAAATCGCGTGACCGCGCCTTTCGGAATCCGGAGATCTCCTCTACCGAATACTCCTTGCGGACCTGGCGCTCCTCCATCCGATTCCAAATTTTCTTCATATCATCCAGTTCCATCGCCAATCTCCTTATTGATTCATTTTCCTCATAATTGTTTCCAGTTTCTTTTTGGTGCGAACCAGTTTCACACCCACATGGGTTTTCGTAATACCCATTATATCAGCTATTTCCTGATATTGTTTCTCCTCCAGGTAAAGCAGTATCAATGCCTTCTCAACCGGGTCCAACTCTTCAATCGCCCTGTAGAGCATGGCGATTTCCTGATCTCCGAATGAATGGTCCTCTTCGGCGGTATCGAGGTTGGGGGTCAGCGGCTGGGTATTCTGATGGAGCTTCGATTTCCGTTTCATTGAAATCGCAGTGTTCAACGCTACCCGGTACATCCAGGTTGTAAAAGATGAATCCCCTTTATAGGATACGTAACCGAGCCAAAGCTTTATGGTGATTTCCTGGAAAAGATCAGAATGATCATCCCGGTCCGTTGTGAACAACCGGCAAACCTTGTGGATTATGTTCTGGTTCTTTGCAACCGCTTCAAGAAATTCTTTTTCGCTGAAAGCTCCCACAAAAGAGTTTTTGTTGATTTGACGCAATGAGGAGGCCAGAATTACGATTTATGAATTACGATTTATGATTTGGGCTGGTGGTGTGGGTGGTTTTTGGACAATGGGCAGTGTAAACCAGAATTCTGACCCTTTGCCCGTCTCGCTTTTTACTCCGATTTTACCCCCCATCAGATCGACAATGCCCTGACAAATGGCCAGACCAAGCCCTGTGCCGCCGTATTTTCGGGTAAGGTTCTCATCTCCCTGCCGAAAGCGATTGAAAATAATGCGCTGATATTCAGGAGCGATCCCCGGACCTGTATCCCTTACAAAGAACCGGAAGCTGTGTTCGCCAACCGGCTCGTGTCCCAGGGTTATCCCACCTGATTCCGTGAATTTCAGGGCATTGTGAACGAGGTTGATGACCAGCTGTTTGATTCGGACAGGGTCAATTGGTACCCTGTTGCACAGATCGCACAGGCAAGAAGTGAGGGAAATGCCCAGATGGGATTTTCCCATCCGGTCTCTCATAAGAATTAATTGCACCAGGAGATCCTTCATCATCTCATCCAGGTTAACAGCCTGTAACCTTAGATCCATCTGCCCCGCCTCGATCTTTGATATGTCAATAATGTCAGATACGAGTGTTAGCAGATACTCTGAGCTTTTTTGTATAATTCCGATGTATTTTTTGCGTTCATCCGGAACTAAATCCTCATCGCCCAACAACTCAGCAAATCCGACAATTGAGTTCATGGGAGTCCGGATTTCATGTGACATATTTGCCAGGAAAGAGGACTTAAGCCTGTCGCTTTCCTCAGCCCTTTTGCGTGCTGTTTGGAGTTGCACATGAACGCCCTGTTGTTCAGTGATATCCCTGGTAATACCAAGAATCCCGGTTGCCGTTCCATTTTCGTCCCGAATAAAGCTGGCAATGGATTCGGTATGGATTACTGAACCATCCTTGCATATTTCATCCGATTCGAATCGCCGCCGCCTCGTTTTGTCAGATTGTGGGTCTTTCTCCAGCGCAAGTTCTTCTCGCAGGATATTTATAAAGTCTTTAAAGGTTTCAGGGGTCACATTCTCCTTAAGTCGTCGGTTCATGGCTTCTTCTACGGTAAATCCTTTAAGCCTTTGAATCGTAGGACTGATGTAAACCATGTTAAAGTTCAGGTCCCGAATCCAGATCATATCCGGTGAATTGTTGACGATCACGCGAAAAACTTCATTGATTTTTCGCAGTTCCGCTTCTGCCCTGTATCGGTCTGAAATGTCGCGGATAACCGTATAGATCAATGATTCATCGCCTTGAGGAAGTAAAGTCAGGATAACTTCAGCATAAAACGTAGTTCCATCGATACGGGTATGCTGCCATTCAAAGCGTTGATCGATTCCATCGTAAACATCGTTGATAATTTGCCTTGCTCTGACTTTTGAGGAAGAACCATCAGGCTGAAATTCCGGAGACAGTTCAATGGGTGTTTTTCCGATCAGCTGCTCCCTTGAACCGGCACCCATAAGCCTCAAGGCGGCGTCATTACAATCGACGAAGCTATTCCGGTCCAGCAGCAGAAGCGCATCCGGACTATGCTCAATCAGGGTTCTGAATTTGCTTTCCTGGAGCCTGACCTCCTTGAGCAGTTCCATCTGGCTGGCTGCCAGTTCGGTTTCCTCGGTTATATCATCGAAAAGTGCAATGAAATACCCCTTTTCGGGACTGAAAACTGAGATTTTGAACCACTTATTCAGCACTGCCGAATGCTGCTTCACCTGTTTTGACTGCTGAGTAAGTGCAACCTCACCGAAAAATTCAATCCAGTTTACTTCGTCTTTTTCGATTCCGGGAATGATTTTAGTTACTTTTTTACCGATCACAGCCTCGCGGCTTAGCCCAACAATGGACAGGAATGCAGGGTTGACATCAAGGTATTCATAGTCAACAGGCTTGCCGTTATCATCCGTCAGCAGACGGTGATACGCATAGGCATGTATCGCGTTTTCGAGTAAAAGTTTGTGCAAATCTGGCATCCCAATACCAACAAGTATGATAAAGGTAAAGGAATCGCAGCTTTATTTAAACTTACAGGGAGACTATTTGACAAAATGTTCGGGGTTGTAAAATTGTGCACTGTTTTACAATAGCTATTGTTTCTATCATTTATCTTATTTTGATCCTTTATTTTCCTAAACCTGATCTATATGAGAAGAATCCTGATTATTTCCTGCATTTGTACATTTTACATCGCAGGATTTTCGCAAAAAGTTCCGGTTTCTTTTGACCGTTACCACGGTTTTACCGGTACCGAGAACTACATGAAGGAGGTTGCCAAAGCTTATCCTGAGATTACCGAACTCAAGGTTATCGGGAAAA
>CAYQFT010000025.1:10513-22295 GCA_964416825.1 uncultured Porphyromonadaceae bacterium | reverse complement strand
AAGGAGGTTGCCAAAGCTTATCCTGAGATTACCGAACTCAAGGTTATCGGGAAAAGCGGCATGGACAGGCCTTTATCCGTTCTTATAATCAGCAATAAAAAGACCGGAACGCCTCTCGACCGACTGATTGAATTACGAAATCCGAGAAGTGAAAACGTAAAGAATGTGCCGCCGATGCAGAATCATCAGTCCAAGCCCGGGCATTGGATATGTGGAGCCACGCATGGGAATGAGTATACTGGAACTGAGGTTTGCCTGTATATCATTGACAAACTGGTATCTGGTTATGGCAATGATCCGGAGATTACCGCCCTCCTTGATGATAATGCTTTTTATATCTGTCCGATGGTTAATCCCGATGGGGTGTTTAACAGCATTGAAAAGGACTTCTCACAGCGGGGCAACACGCTTTTAGTGGATGATGATAAGGACGGAAAGTTCAATGAAGACGGATATGACGATCTGGATGGGGATGGCAGGATTGCGTGGTTCCGTTACAAAGACCCCAGGGGGAACTATGTTCAGGATGAGGTTGATCCCAGGGTTATGGTGCGGCTCGGAGAGAAGGAAAAGACCGATAAGGTGCGGTGGAGCATGATCCGCGAGGACAAGGATAATGATGGCGACGGCAAGCGTGGGGAAGACGGGGAGCAGGGGTTCGACCTGAACCGGAATTTCCCCGAAGGCTGGTGGAATGAGGAAGGCTATCAGGGAGGCACCGGAGCTTATCCGACATCGGCCCCGGAAGTTCAGGCCATGGCTGAATTTCTGGTAACACACCCGAACATTCTGATGGCACAGTTTTTCCATACTTCGGGAGGGTTCACCTACCGGCCGATGGGTGTCACCTCGGATGCGACCATGCATCCAAAAGATATTGCAACGTATGACCTGATTCTCGGAAAAAAATATACTGAGCTGATGGGGGATGATATGCCAAAAGCCTGGATGTATCCAGATTCAATTGAGACCTACAAAGCGGAATTGAAAAAAACATCGAAAAATAAGTTTGCTGGTATCCGCGGCTATGAAATGCCCGAGACCTGGGTGGTCAGCTACAACGAAAAAGAGGATAAGCGTTACGGCTTCGGGCTTCAGTCGGATTGGGCCTATCAGCAGCTCGGGATGTTTTCGATCACGACCGAGTTATTCAATTACCGGAAGGATCTTCCCGATTATACTTTCACAGGGGATGATGCCTGGGTGAAGTTCCAGCGGGCCGCGATTAAATACCAGGAGAAGAAGGCAGGAGGAGAATGGTTTCGCGAATGGAAATCCTTTAAGCATCCTGAATTGGGTGAGGGTGAAACAGGAGGATGGCTGCCGCAGTATTCCGGGAATGCCTTTCCCGGCGAGATTCTTACAAAGATTTGTGAAACACACTGGCAATATGAAAAATTTCGTGCGGGTTTGCTGCCACATGTTATTGTTAAGGAGGCAAAAGGCAAGGTGATAGATAAGTCTGGCGGTGACAGGCTGATCGAAATTACCGCTACCGTCGAGAATACAGGCCAATTTCCAACTCAGGTTGCCCGCGGGGCTGACCTGCCGGGAAACAGGCAGGATGTCGCCTGGCTGATCGGCGACCGTGAAAAGGTCACCTTCATTCAAGGGATGGCCAATCAGAGACTGGGTGTCCTGGCAGGAAAAATGCCGGTCCCCGGATATCCGGCAGGCAAAAGCACTGCAGAAGTAAAATGGCTGGTGCGCGTGAAGGGAAATGAACCCCTCAAAGTCGCAGCATCTTCTCAAAAAGGAGGCACCTCAATTTTAGACGTAACCATTAACTAAGGGAGGAAACACCATGAAAACTCAAAATACACTCCACCTTCTCAACCGTTTCAACCCCTTCAACCAGTTAGACCATTTCCAGGGCGCATGTATTGCGCCCCTACGGATGCTTCTGACATTGATTCTGGTGTTGGTTCTCGCCATACCGGCGACAGCACAAAGCAAACTCCAGAAATCTGCAGGCGGATACCACGGCGAGTTGGATTTCCCCTGGAGCTGGAAGAGATACTATTCGTATGCTGAATGGACCCAGATGATGAAGGATATCGCCAAGAAATACCCGGATCTTGCTGTTGTAGAGAGTATTGGAAAAAGTCAGATGGGGCGCGACCAGTTCCTGATAACCATCACCAATAAGAAAACCGGTGATCATACTAAAAAGCCGGCCATGTGGGTAGATGGTGCCATTCATGGCAATGAAGTCAACGGGGTCACTTGTTCCCTTTACCTCATGTGGTATTTGTTAACCCGATATGACTACGACCAGTATGTTTATGACATGGTTAACAAGAATACTTTCTATATCCTGCCCGGGCTCAATGTTGACGGCAATGCGTCCTATGTTGAGTTTCCCAATACCGAGAACAATCCACGTGAACCATATCGCCCTGAGGATGATGATGGGGATGGCCTTTATGATGAAGACCAGACTGAAGATGTGGATGGTGATGGAGAGTTGTCGACGATGTATGTCGTTGATCCGAAAGGGGAGCTTAAATTGTCGGCCGATAAAAGACGTTTTATTTCTATAGGAGATGAACCGGAATACCCGGGTATGCGGTTCCGTCGGATTGGTTCGGAAGGGTTTGATAATGATGGCGATGGACAGATCAATGAAGATGATATCGGAGGTCCCGATCCGAACCGCAACTATCCCTATGGTTGGAACCTTCGCGACGGGAACCCGTACCCGATGTCGGAACCGGTGACCCGCAATGCTTTCAATGCTATGCTTGCCCGACCGAACATTTTTGCCAGTTTCCATTATCACAATACCGGGCGGCTGATTATGTTCTCAGCACCCCAGGCAGTTCCTCAACCAGCCGGACAGCTGGCCCTTGCTCAGCAGGTCGGTTACGGCCAGTCTCGCCAAACGGTTCAGGAGCGACTGGCTGAAATGCGCAAAACCAATAAGTATGCCCAGCTTTTTGACCGTCAGGTGGCCCGTGAGTTTCAGCATGATCTGAATGTACAGACTGAAATCGTTTCAAAAGGAGCCTATATTCTCAAGGACTATACGCCTACCTTCAGCGGCCTGAGCGGCCAGACGCAGGCAGCTTCGTACAACATGCTCGGCGCATACTCCTACCTGATAGAGCTGTGGGGTTCTCCAACCACGGAGGCCGATATCAATAATGACAACGACGTTTCCGATGAGGAGTATATGCAATGGCTCGATATTGATCTTACCGGTGATGGTTGGATTCTGCCCCATAAAGTTAAGCATCCGGATCTTGGCGAGATATGGATCGGCGGCTCCGGCAAAAAGCATGTCGGGCGCACTCCGCCTTCCCGCTATATTGAGCAGGAAGCCGACCGGAATGCTCTTTTTGTTCTTTACTGCGTGAGCCAGTTTCCGGAGGTTCAGGTGGATGAAATTGCACTGACCTCCATTGGAGAAGGACTCTATTGGGCCGACGTGACGGTTAAGAACGAAAAGACCTATCCAACCGCTTCTGACCGGAGCAAGAAACTTGAAAAATATCCCAAGGATAAACTGGTACTCAATACCTCGGAAGATGTAAAAATTCTTCCGCTCGACGGCAAACTTCCATTCGTTGATCCTACCCAGGGTTTCCGGAATGCACCAAAACCCGGAACCGGTAAGGAAATCCAGCTCTGGCTCAATGGCAGCGACTCCCAAACTTACCGGTACCTGATTAAGAAGAGTGGGGGAAAAGGATGGATTGAAGCGGTGATCACCTCAGAACGGGGAGGGAAGGACAGTAAGAGATTGACGATTGACGATTGATGATTTGATGATGAGTTGATGTGGTATATGACTGATGACCGATGACCGGTGACGGACGGGAAAGAAGCGTTAGGTCACGTGTCACGGATCACGCGTCACGAATATTTCTGTCACGGGCAATGGTCATGTGAATACACACACCTATAAATTAATTCAACCGTTGCGGTAAGAAAAACATCAGGATTGGGTCAAATCGGCAAACCGAAAAACCCAATTCTGATGAATTTCCGTCAAATGCCTCTTCTCTTCGTCCTGATTCTGGGGCTGTTTCATGCCCCGGTTGCCCTCACCGGTCAAGGTCAGAACAAACCCGAAATCATTGCTGTCAAAACCGACAAACCCATCAGCCTGTCGGGAAAACTGGATGACCCGGCCTGGCAAAAGGCTTTCCCGGTGGAGCTTGCTTTTGAAATTCGTCCGGGAGAAAACAGTGCCGTTAAACAAAAGACTACCGTGAGGGCTCTGTATGATAATGAAACCCTCTACCTGGGTTTTCTTTGCTATGACAGTGCACCCGGAAGTATTCGTTCACATTTATCCGACCGCGACCGGATTTTTCAGGACGATTATGTGATTGCCACCATCGATACCTATAATAATTACCAGCGCGGGTATGAATTTGCGGTGAATCCACAGGGTATTCAGGGTGATCTTCTCATGATGGGAGGAGAGGAGGACTTATCTTACGACATGGTGTGGCAATCGGCTGCCTCAAAATGTGCAGAGGGATGGACCGCGGAAATGGCCATTCCCTTTAAAGTTTTCAGCTTTGAGTCCGCACCCGAACAGACCTGGACGATAGCTCTGCTAAGATGCCTTCCGCGAGATAACCGGTACATGATGAGCTGGACCCCGAATGACAGGAATATTCCCAGTTACCTCAGCCAGGGAGGTTTGTTATCGGGTTTGAATGGAATCAAGCCAGGCCATTCTTTTGACCTGTTGCCGTATTTAATGGCTGAGCAATCAGGTTCAAGAACCGATCCGGAAAATCCTGAATCAGGGATGGATAATACTCCGGTTAAAGTTCGGATTGGCGGCGGAGTTCATTATGCTCCGGGACCGGGAATCTCTTTCGATGCTGTAATAAACCCCGATTTCAGCCAGATTGAGTCAGACGCAGGACAGATCAGCGTAAACACCACATTTGCGCTCTATTATCCGGAGAAAAGGCCATTCTTTATGTCAGGTTCCGATTTGCTTCAAACTCCGATGTATTATTCCCGAACGATAAATAATCCACTGGTAGCCAGCAAGGTAACGGGAAAGGCAGGTAAGGTTTCGTATATAGCGCTCGCAGCACTCGACCGGAATACAGGTATCACGGTTCCCGGGGAGGAACAGAGTAATACGGTTCAAACCTCCCTGCAATCCTATGCAGGTGTGGGCAGGGCCCGGTATGACATGGGAAACGAGAGTTTCATCGGTGGGCTTTTACTTTCGCGGAATTTCATCGGAGGGCATAATTATCTCACCGGTTTTGACTGGAACCTGAAATTCTGGAAGAACTGGTATTGGCAGGGGGAATTGTTCCTGACGCACACGGCTGAGCTGAATGACTCAACCCTGTTAAATTCCGGCAGGGAATTCGGCTCTACCGGGTATAATGCAGCCTTTAACGGCGAACAGTATTTTGGCAGAGGTCTTCATCTTGCCCTGATGAGACAGTCGCGGAATTATTCTTTTGCCCTGGTTCAGAATAATTTCTCACCAACTTACCAGACCTACAACGGGATGTTTCCTTCGGTTGGAACACGCCAGTCCTACATGCAGCATGCTTATACCTTTTATCCGAACAAAAAAATCCTGAAGAGTGCATCCCTCGTTTTGCCTGTCCAGCTCTCTTTCAACTATGATGGCCTTTTCAAGGAATTTGTGATTCAGCCAGGATTCACATTGAACCTGATAGGCCAGACCCGGATACAGGCCAGTTACATGGCTATTAATTACGAGCGTTTCCGGGATGTTATGTTTGAGGGGATCCGCCGTGCGGTACTACAAATCAGCGCTACACCGGTGCGTGGTCTCTCAGCCGGCATCAGCGGCCAGGTTGGCCGCTTTATATACCGGAGTCAGGCTCCCCAGATGGGTGACGGTTACAATCTCACTGCCACACTGGACCTCGAGCCGGCTTCAAGAATTAAGACAGGGTTTTCCGCTTCTTTTGCCAAACTAAGCGACCTCGAAGACGGAAATGAGTTTTACAACGGGTATATTATCAGGAACATAACCTCTTTCCAATTCACAAAGAAACTCTTCCTGCGGGCGATTTTTGAGTATAATTCCTTTGGCGATTCTTTCAATGTATATCCGCTGATCAGCTATAAATTCAATGTTTTCACGATGTTTTGCGCTGGGATGACCCAGGACCTTCAAAACTACGAAGAGCAGGACTACCTGTTTCGCCCAACCGCCCACCAGTATTTCGTAAAGCTACAGTATTTGTTTTCGAGGTAGGAAGGAATTGGCGAGCGTAAGACATTAGGGAATAGTGAATGGTGAATTGTGAATAGTGACTAGTCACCAATCACCAATCACCATTCACTATCAAAAGCCTACCGTAATATATAGAACACCAGCACGGGATTGTCCTCGATGGTCATCTTTTCGATCTGGCCGATCAGTTCGGGAGGGTAGCTGAATTTTTTGTTTTCCCGGATTCTTGGCAGTGCCTCGATCAGCTCCTCGGCACCAACCACAGATACCCATTCACCCGAAGCAGAAACCGTCCGGAAGTCGGTTGAGGTACAAAACAGGATGTCGTCACTTTCAGGTCCCTGCTCCAGGTGCCATGCATTTTTTGTTTTTTCATTGATCATGACATGTGCGTACGTGTATTCCTTCTGATCGTTTTCCCGGAGCAGGGAAAACCCATAATACCCGGATCCATATATGATTCCACCACCGATGGACAACTTTCCCGCGGGATATCCGTTTGGGTCATGCATCGATTTGAAATAGTCATTGGTAGTGAAATGCCCGGAGCCAAAGTTGCATACAATGAGTGGCCGCATGGAATCAGGATCGATACTCCATATTGTGTCCCTTCCCAAGGCTGAATATTAGAATCCCATCTCCCGGCTACCGCTGAATTGTGGTAATCCCGATGTGGTTGCGGGATTGGTTTTAATATACTTCGAAGTATCACCTGTCTTTAAATCAACGATTTGGACCTCATAATCCTTGCTGCTGTTGAAGGCAATCTGAGTGGGCTCAAGTACCATGGTTCCCCTTGATCCTAATGCAGCATGTATCTCCCGGATTAGTTTGCCTCCAACCGAGTATTCCAGAATTCTCCGCATGCTCCAGCCACGGAGATACACGCTCGATGATCCTTCCATTACAGTGAGGGAACTGATCTCTGTATATTCTCCCGGACCTTTGCCCTGCTTTCCGATTTTGTTGAGGAATCTCCCATCAGGTGTAAAATGAAAAAGTTCGCTCATATCTCCCACCGTCGAGATGATCATCGATTTTTCCCCGACATAAACCATATTGGTTGATCCCATGAAACAGGAGGTATCAGTCTGGAGGGGTACCAGCCTCACACCCACGGCAATCTCCGAGAGTCTGGCAATGGGCGGAAGGTGCTGTGGATCCAAAGTCAGGTGAATCTCATCCTTCGCGGTTTCTGTGGGTTTTTTCGACTGGCATGAATATACCGACAGCATGGGGAGCAGGCAAATGGCTGTCTTAAACAGAAAACTCATGAAAACTTTCATAGGGGTAGTGTTTTTGAGAATTGGTGTTGGGGGGACAACAGTTAAAGATACTATATTTAAAGGATAATCGTAAAAGCAAGATGAAACCTTTCCCTCTGATTGAAAATGCTTACCTGCAGGCACATGAGCAGTACCTTGAGTTAGGAATTGATACCGACCGCGCGTTACAGCGGATGAACCATGTAGTTTTATCCATACCCTGCTGGCAGGCTGATGATATTCAGGGGTTCGAAATAAATGCGGGCGGAGCTTCTGGGGGGATTCAGGTGACCGGTAATTATCCGGGCAAGGCAAGGAATATCAGTGAGCTGAGAAAGGATCTTGAGTTTGTTCTATCCTTAATCCCCGGTAGCCATAGGGTGAACCTTCATGCCATTTACGGTGACTTTTCCGGACAGGCTGTCGACCGGGATGCCATAAGCATCAACCATTTCAGGGGTTGGATCGACTGGGCTTCGAACCTGAGAAGTGCCATTGATTTTAATGCCACCTGTTTCGGGCACCCGAAGGCAGCGGGTATGACACTTTCCAACCGTGACATGGATATCCGGAAGTTCTGGGTCCGTCATGTGATGGCGTGTCGGGAGATAGCTGCCGGAATAGGGAAAGGACTTGGCCAGCCCTGTGTCCATAACCTTTGGATTCCGGATGGATCAAAGGATACACCCGTTGAACGCCTTACTTATCGCTTGTTGCTGAAAGAATCCCTGGATGAGATCTACTCAGTTAAGTATCCGGCAATTCATATGAAGGATTCCGTGGAAAGCAAACTCTTTGGAATCGGATCGGAGGCTATGACAGTTGGATCCCATGAGTTTTATCTTGCCTATGCCCTCCTGAACAAACTTATGATTTGTCTTGATAATGGGCATTTTCATCCTACTGAGCAGGTTGCAGATAAAATCTCTTCCTTGCTTCCTTTTGCTGATGGCCTGTTGCTCCATCTAACACGTGGCATCCGGTGGGACAGCGATCATGTAGTCACCCTAAATGATGATGTTCAGTTAATTGCCCACGAGATCGTAAGAAGTGGTGCATTGAACATGGTCCATCTTGGACTTGATTTCTTTGATGCCAGTATTAATCGGACAGGAGCCCTGGTCACAGGTTCACGGGCGGTTCAGAAAGCCTTTCTTTTTGCGCTGCTTGAGCCTACCGACCACCTTATCCAGCTGGAGCAGGAAGGCAGGCTTTTTGAGCGCTTGGCAATGCTTGAGGAAATGAAGTCCATGCCATTCGGTGCTGTTTGGGATTATTATTGCCTGATGATGGGCACGCCTCCCGGACATAGGTATATTCAGGAAATCCAGAATTACGAAAAAGAGGAATTGGCGGGCAGGTAACTCTATTGAATCATGATTTTTCGCCTGACCGACTGACCGCTTTCCAGTTGGGCCAATACAAAATAGGCACCGGTTTGGAAGTCCTGAAGATTGACGGTATAGTCAGAAGTCCGGATCCCTTTTTTCTCGAAAAGCAACGAACCAAGGATACTGTATATCCGGATGGACACGAGCGGATTGCTGTTGCCAGCTGATGTAATCCGAATATGGCTTACTGCCGGGTTTGGAAAAACCGAGACCTGAGTATGAAGTTCTTCGAGATTCGTAGTACTGGTGCTGTCGAATTCCACCACAAAATAGATCTGATTGCTTGTGCTGATATCATTCCACTCTCCGGCAATACCCAGTCCTCCGTTGGGTGCAGGCCAGGGAGCCAGAGCCATGGCGGCACCATCCTGGTTGGAAGCGAAATCATCCGGTTCCATCCTGCGGCTCGGGTTCGTGGGGTTTAAGGAGGCGCCCCCCCAGTTGTTGTAGAATCCTGTTACAGCAGCCCCTGTATTAGTTCCGGCTTGTCCCTGTCCGTTCCAGAAGTTACTGCCGACATTATCATTATTTCCGTCCCAGAGCCATTTGCCTTCGGTTGCCTTGTCGGTCCCCCCGATCCAGATGTATGATGTGCCGCCGCCGTCCATGACTCCCTTGTAGGTCCGGGAGATTTTTGCACCATTGATTATCGACTTGTAGATAGTATCCTGCTCGGCCTGTGAATTAATCTGAACCAGGTAACCGCCCCGCTGAACCGCGCATTCGGAGGCAATGGCCCAAGAGTAAGACTCCTTGATGATTTCGTATTTCTTACCCTGAAACATAAACGAAAACACGTTCTCTGGGCTGCCGCAACCCTGCGCCTGAATCCGGGATGGAATCAGCAGAAGACCAATAGCCATAAAGAAGGTAATTGCTCTCATAACCACATAATTAGTGTTTAACCAAAGATATGGTAAAATTTAGATTCGCACAAATATCCGAATGGATAACCACAAACAGAATTAAAGACCCGCCTTAAAAAAGGTGATCAATTATCATCCATGGCACGGTCCGGAAAGAATAAAAGATCCTGTCGGGGTGATGAAAGGCTGCGACTACCTGAGATCTTCGTCCCAGCCTGCTTCTTCTTCCTCTTCTTCTTCGTCATCAAAGGAAAACTCATCCTCGTCTTCAAGGTCGAATCCGTCTTCGTCGAGTTCGTCAATGGAGAATTCATCGATTTCTTCCTCTTCGAAACCGAGATCATCTCCTTCTTCATCATCTAAAAGCTGATCGTCGAGATCATCAACCAGACTGTCATCGTCCTCTATGCCAAAAATTTGCTCTTCGTCGTCAAAGATTTTCATGACTGAAACATTTTCTCCAAAAGTAAAAAATTGTGCGAAACGCCAAACTCTGAAAATAAATTCATGCTATTTCTTTTTCGACAGGTCGAGCAGTTCGACTTTCCGGAATTCAACCGGGTGACTCTCAGCCTGTAACGCAATATAGCCTTCCTTAATGTATTTGCTGCCATACAGTTTCAGCATCTTTTCGTACCCTGCATCCCCTTCATCGAGCTGAGGTTTTTGGTAGGAGAGGACAGTGTCCCCATTGATTAAGTGGTAAATCACCGAATCACCGTAAACAACTGCTTCCGCTGTAATCCACTGGTCACCGTTGAATGTTTTGGAAGTTGAATTAATACAGTGAGGGGTAAAAAGAGAATCTTTCATCTCGACGTGTGTCCCTGGTGTGCATAGGTTCCCGGTTGGGCGTTCACCATCATTCAACCCTCCCAGAAACTGAACCTCGATGGAGGTCGGGAATGACTGATCTTTCTCCATACTTGCAGCTGATTGAGAATGGATCATGACACCGGAATTCCTTTTTGCCCAGCCCGGACCGCCCGGTACCTGCTCGCCGGTAAACCTGTATTCAATCCTGATTTTATAACTGGAAAACTTTTCTTTGTAAAACAGGTGTCCGAACTCCCCATTAAAGCTGGTATACTGGTCATAACTTGCTTTTAATATACCATCTTCAACCCTGAAAGTATTGTTATAATTCTCATTAAGCGGATAGCCGGTTATCTTGATATCCCAGCCGTCAAGGTTTTTTCCGTTGAACAGCTGAACCCAAGCCTCCCGGGTGGTGTCCTTCTTAGTCCCTGTGCAGGCGGCCAATACTAATGTGACTATAATAACGGGCAATAGAGATTTGATTTTCATATATAGATGTTATTAGTTAAGGTATAGTTAAGGTTTTGAAATGATCTATATTCTGGCCGAACCGGCAACCGGCAACCGGCAACTGGCAACTATTTTTTCACCTCCAACCTGTCTACTACGATCTCATCGCCCAGGCATTTGGGGTCCTTATGATGCCAATCGAGGTATACTTCCACGGGATAACCGATACTGTCAAAACTGATAGTAAAATCCTCAGGTAAGACATCAAACCTGAGGGTATCGTTATCAATCTTGATGAACCAGCCACCGCAGCACATGCATTTGCGGTAGTCCATGCCGATTACTGTTCCTGAATCCTGATAACCGTGATCTTTTTTGCAGCCCCAAAGCAGCAGGATAAGAAACAGGGTGAGGAGAAGGGATTTCATATTTACGATTTACGATTTACGATTTTGGTACTGCAATATTATCACAATATCACATTTCCACTCTTCCACAATATGACTAATTTAACCGCACCAAAAACTAAAACATGACAACCCGACGTGATTTACTGAAGAAAGTGGCTTTCTCGGCTGCCGCATTGCCTTTTCTGAGCCAGGGAGCCTGGGCTTCCCGGCTGAGTCCGATCGATGATCTAAGACAGATGAGCGAAATTCCGGGAATGCCGGATCCGAATGATCCGGCGTATTGGCAAAAGATCCGGAATCAGTTTATGCTGAGAACCGATGAGGTATTCTTCAATACTGGCACGATGGGTGCGATGCCGAGGGTTGTGGTGGCCCGTATGAC
>CAYQFT010000025.1:0-10413 GCA_964416825.1 uncultured Porphyromonadaceae bacterium | reverse complement strand
GGCGGCGGCGTGAGCAGCTGGAAGGCGCGTCAGAAGCGCGACGGGATCATTTATCGGGAAATAGCCCTGCCAAAACCTGCGCATTCGCCAAAGGAAATCCTTGACCTGGTTACACGGGAGTTTACACCCAAAACCAAAGTGCTGATGCTTTCTCACGTTATAACCGGCAGCGGGGCGATCCTGCCTGTCAAAGAGATCTGTGCAGCAGCGCGTTCGCGCGGCATTTTTACCGTACTCGATGGCGCCCAGGCACTGGGGCATATTCCGGTCGACCTCGAGGATATCGGCTGTGATGCATACATCGGCTGCCTGCATAAATGGATACTGGCGCCAACCGGGAACGGATTCATGTGGCTCAGCAAGGATGTGGCGCCCTCAATAACCACCACGATCTGCAGTTCCCAATGGGACAATCATGATGATGAGGGATTCCGTCTTGGCCAGCGCGGGACCGGCAGCCTCACCCTGCTGCACGGGCTTGAAACCGCTATTGATTTTCATAATGAAATCGGTCATGAACGGATTCTGGGCAGAGTTAAATTTCTGGGAAAATATTTGCGGGATGAACTGAGAAGAATTCCGAAGGTTAAGATCTATTCGCCGGAAGATGAAAACATGTGTGCAGCCATAACGGTTTATAACATCGAAGGGTGGACAGGCCCGAAGCTGCAGGACCTCTTCTGGAACCGAGATAAACTCAGGCCAAGATCATCCAGTGATATACATGGACTCAGGCAGTCCACTCACATATACAACAGTGTTGAAGAGATTGACCGCTGCCTGAAGATTATCCGGGAGATTGCCAAATAAAACAGGTTGGGGCGGATTTATCCGCCCCAACAAAATCCTGTTATTCCTGTTTCTTCTTGCCTGACCGGGCGATGAGCACCACCGGCACAACGATCAGAAGAATCATGATAATACCTACAATTAAAGTTTCATTCATGGCATTAGTATTATAAGTGGATGATAATGAATTATTCAGGTAACGACAGGCGTGCTACCTATAGGAATTCATGAAAAGGAAATAATACAAATGCGACGGTTGGGCACCGCCATATATCCTGGACTAATTCGGGGTAACTTCTGAAAGGAGCACATGGAGTAAGAACTCTTGCTGAGTTCGCCGGTTTCCATTTGAAATGGGGCTCATTGATGATGGGGACTGGTGCAACCTGGGCTGTGGCTGGAGGCGGGAGGAAGAAATCATACAATGCATCGGCCTGATAATAGGAAGGAGCGCGCTCACCAGACGGGTTCGTCAGATTCACAGGGTTTAACAGCAATGGACAGATCGCCTGTTCCGCATGGTATGCCAGAACGAGGCTGAGCCAAAGACCGAAAACCAGATATTTTACTCCAATCATCATGTAATTTTAGTCAGTTTTTCGGCAGCCTTGGTGAGATCGACGAAAAAATCTTCTGCAACCAGTACAAGGCACCCTTCCGTATTGTAAGTCAGGTGTTTAAAGCCAGCAGTCTCAGCTTCTGCAAGGTTTGTCAGAACAATGGCCTTGCCGGGGGTGAATTGGTGAATCATGGGACACCGAAAATCCAGAAACAGATTTGGAATGGAATCGGGCTTTGTAAAATGATGATAGCGCTGTGGAAAGAGTTTAGTAATGGCCAGATTAAACCGCTTCTCGCTACGGCCGGTAGCATTGGAATGTTGCCGGTCAGTGCATGAACCCAGATATTCTATGCACATTGCGATCAGCGCGAATTTTACATGCAGGGCTCCCGGCGACCTCATCACCGCACCCATCTCATCCAGTATGACTTTCCTTACCTGATCCTTCATTACTTATTCCTTTCCTTTTGCCTTCTGCCTTCTGCCTTCTGCCTTGCGGTTTGTGCCTGTACGGGCGACCTGCGGTCGCCCATCATGCGGGCGACCGCAGGTCGCCCCTATGGGCACGCGGGCACACCGGGCACACCGGGCACACCGGGCAAATCGATCACACCACGGACACGCGGTACCCTGATGCAATTAATATTTGGCGAACCTTTTCGCGTACGTCACCCTGAATCAAAATTTCTCCGTCCTTGGCCGATCCGCCGGTTCCGCATTTGGTTTTGAGCATCCGGCCTAATTCTTCCAGGTCAGCGGTGGTGCCGATGAATCCTTCAACCAGAGTTACCACTTTCCCCTTGCGATTTTTTTTATCCAGGCTGATCTTAAGCTTCTGCTTTGCCGGCAGCAATGTTTCCGGCTCCGGCTCCTTTCCCGTATCGAATTTAAAGTCAGGGTTGGTGGAGTAAACCATTCCCAGCCTTTCTTTCCAGTCGTTGCTCATCGTTGGAGGTTTTAGCGTGTAAGGATAAGGCTAACCGGACGGTTGGCCGGGCAGAAGATACGGATGTTGCCATTGGTAACCGGGATGGCTGCACCTGTTACCCTCCCCCTCAAATCAACGGGCTGTGCAATCCTGAATCCAGAGTTGTCAGGCAACTGTACCGAAACTGTTGTGGCATTTCCTGCAGATTCCCAAAGACGCAGCAAATACCCGCCGGATACAGGATCCGGAGCAAAGGCAGTTAAGGAAACACTCTTGTCGGAGACCGTAATCCCCTTGTATACCAGCGGCAAATTTCCCCTTTTCCCAGTACCGATGAATGCCTGCAATGGAGTGGCAAGATCTTCAGCCGGGACAGCCAGGGCTGCTGCGGGATCATACTGTTTAAAGGCCCACACATAAAACCGGGCCGACCAGGATCCTTCGATCCATTCGGTGAAATTGGTACTCCACTGGTTGTTGTACAGATTGAAATATACATTGGCCTTTTCGGGAATGAAATCTCCCGTCCAGGTCCAAAGACCTGGCCTGTCGAGGCTTATAGCCGGAGCATCCGGTGAAGTGACTGCAAAACCGGATCCGTCTGCCCCGTAAAGGGCCACCCCCCGGTCTGCCATGTAATAGTCGAAATTCGTGCCTTTAATGAAATCGGTTTTTGGATTTGCTATACCGCCAAGCCTGCCCACCCGGAACTCCGGATCTTCAACGTTGAACGGAAAAGAGATCCAGCCTCCTTCGGGCCATGGCTCTGCAGGCTTTGAATCGATATGCCAGATGATTTCAAGAGCCGGCCTGCCGGGGAATAGGTTGTAAATCAATGTGTAATTGTGGGGGACTTTCTTAGATGGCGGATAGTGGACTGAAACGGATGCCCGTGTTAATCCCGACTCCCAAAGGATGCTGGGATGAATACCTGTAGCAGTGTATCCGGGTCTTTCATCGAGATTGGGTCTTCCGAGCTCTGCAGGCGCCCAGTCCCAGCCACCCTTAATGTAGGCTTTGGCGTAAGCCTCAACCTGGCTCTTATCGAAATACTGGTATAAATAACCACCGAAAGGGACATTTTGACTGGTATTAACCAGCTCTTTGCCAGTGCCTTTGTCAATCAGGGATTTGATATTTCCGCTTATGGTATCAAGAGTGATTTTTAGATATTGGTTTTCAAGAATCCCTGTTTTCGAATCAGCTAGTAGCCTTACTGCAGTCATTTCAGTAGCTTGTTCTGCAGGAATATAGGTACGGTAACCCATGCCAGGAACCTGACTTGCCATGAAGCGGTAAATATTATTCTTGTTTTCAAGAGGGATTATTTCTCCTGTCATGGCATCTTTTAATCCTTTTAATGTATACCACGAAGAGTGTGCTCTGATCTCGACGGGACCTGACCTCGGATAGGGCAAAGGATTATATACCACAATACGGGTACCTTCAATGTTTATGCCTGCTGCCAATCGGGTCATCTCCTTTTCGAGGCCCGGCACTGTAATTCTTTGGGCCTCAAAAACATGATTTCCTTTTTCCTTCCATGATTGCTCTATCAGGTCATAATCACCCAAAGCCCTGTGGACGGTGAAATCGTTGTCGTATCTCCAGATTCCAGAGTTCCCGTGGCTCATCGCAAGTCCGAATGTATGCTCGGCAAACAGTGTCAATTCTTCATACGCTTTGGAAATATCAGGGTTAACAGCCGGTAGTGTGCCATCCATGAGGCTAAGTGTTGCTCCGATCGATTCCACAACCTTCAGTTCCTTAAGCGTTTTACTGTACTCCTTGTATTCTTTTGGCATGGAGAAATATCCGTGGATCCAGGTGTCAGGCATATCTCCCTTAATCACAGGAAGATCAGGGTTCTCCTTGATAATCGCATCATAGAAGTCGGACATCCTGCCAACTCTGATCCTGGCATTGGGAGCCAGTTCTCTGGCCTTGGCCAGTGTCGCTTTGATCTCCTCCGGCGGAGGAGCACCGCTGTTGTCATTGGTGTGGATGATTGCCAGCCATGATTTGTGCGCCCAGTCGGCCGGGGGAACCAGATCGGTGCCATAATACCCGCCCCAGTAAATGGTCATTAGCCGTGATCCGTCGGGGCCTTCCCACCAGAAAATCAATGGAACCTCGGGAGACCGGCTCGCTGGATTGCACCCGATGTGCAAAAACTTTACACCGGCCTGGGTTAGGACCGTTGGCAGTATCCAGGAATGGCTGGGAACATCGGTTAGTTTAGCATCTGTTGGCAGATCCAGACCATGGGCGCGGGCGATTTCATCGGAAATGGAAAAGCCTCTTACCAGTATCTCCGGAGTCATGGCTTCGGTTTCAAAGGTGCATGGCAAAGCATGTATGGCAAACCGCCCGTTCCGGATTGCTTCAGAAACCTTTGGCCGGAGTCCCTCATTTCGGCGAAGTATCTCCTTCATAGGATAGCCCGAAAGGGTCCAGGCGAACTGCTGTTCTTTGCCAAAAGATGCGGTTTGTTCTACTCCCCGAAGCGCTCCCTCAATCAGGGTTGAGGCATATTTCTGAAGTACGGTTTCCGAGAGTTCGGTATAACCGTTGTCAAAATGGGTTTTAAATACAATGATCAGCTCCTTCAAATCCTTATTGGGCTGAGTCTGGGCGAACAGGGTTCCGCTAAAGATCCCTGCCAATAATCCCAGGGTGAGCAGGATTGGCCTAACTATGCTTTTTAGATCTGATGGTGTCATTTTTCCAGGTCATTTAGTGTGGGAACGATTTCATTGTAAGGAACAGGCCTGTGCGTCTGTGCCCATTCAAAGGTTGTAAGATATTGTTCTTCAAGGCTATGAAAGTCAAACAGAGGGAAGTCCTTGATGATATCCGGAATGTAAAGCAAGGTTTTATCCGCAAGAGAAGGGGCATCATTCCTGAGGGCCATCAAGCTTTTCTTAAAGGCACTCCGACCAAGTTCCTCGAGGGAGATCCCGAATTTTTCAACATCATCAACACGGTCGAGTCCGAGCAACCTGAGCTCCTCACGCATTCCTGCTTCCGTATCCGGTTTCCGGCATACCACGATCATCCGGTCCACGTTGACCGCCGAATATTTTTCAAAGTCAAGAACAGCCCGATAAGGGATGTAATCGGAGGCAGCACCTCCATCAATATATTTGCTTTCTGGAATGGTGGTTACCCTGTTGATTGTGACGGGCGGAAAGGCTATTGGAAACGCCGTTGATGCCATCAGTACCTCAAGCAAATCCAGCGACGGATCACTTTCCCGGTTGATGTTTATATTGCTGAGCCGGAAGGTGTTCTGCCCGAACGTTGCGGCGCTCAGACTGACCACCGACAGTGAGGTGGGGATCGGCAGGGCTGCCATTCTGCAATATCCGAGGCTGGCATGAAGAATCCGGGACATGAGTTGGCGAAACGGTCAGGTGTAAAAAGGTCAGCCTTTTCCGTAATTAATGAAGATATGCTCATTTCTGAGACTGAACAACAACTTCCTGTAACGTTCCCAGGTATATTTCCCTGTTAGTATAGCATTAAGCATAACAGCGTTAAGAGCACCTGAGCTCACTCCAGATATAAATACCACGTGTTCAAGCTGTCCGGTCCGGTGGAGCTCTTCGAGCAGGGCTGCTTCCTGAGGGATACGGGCGGCTGCTCCGGGAATTACTATCGCGGTGCCCATGGAGGAATCCATTAATACCTCACTTACGGTTTCCCGGCTTTTTCTGAACAGCCAGAAAAGGGCTGCTCCGGTTGCAGCCATGAGCAGCAGGATTACGATCAACTTTCTCATAAAAAATATTTTTTCAAGGCAGAAACCGATCCTTTCCAAGAGCATCCCAAACAATACAATATTTTGAGATTAAACCCTTCAAGAGATTCATCCTCACGCACCGGGACGATCTGTAACTGGTCGGTAACCTGAACCACCCGGCTGTTCCCCTGGTCATCTTTTACCTGGAACCGACGGATGCCGCATTGTGGACAAACGAGGTGTTTCATATTTACGATTTACGACTTATTTTACCCTCCATTCAATTATTCCTCCCGGTAATTCCTTGCCCAGATTCATCTCGATCTTTAATGCCTTAGTTTGAACGGGGTTGAATTTTAGTTGATTATACTTATCAGGCTCAATGATGAAGGGAGTGGTGTTATCCACAGGTGCCCAACTGCCATCTGTTTTTTGCCAGCTGAGCGACCATGCATCCGGTAATCCGTAGGATCCATCCTGTAACCAGTAGACCTCCACCATAGATGTCTTTATCGGGCTTTCAAATTCATATACGATCCATTCCGTTGTCCCTTTATGGGGGTGCAGACGGAATGCATTGCTTCCCCGGTCAGCCGAATTCATCGGATCAATACCGTCATTCAGATAGGGTAAAGAGGAATCATAGGCGTAGGATGCAGAGGCTTTTGCACTGGCTTCCAGCCCGGGAGGGGTTGGGAAATGGGTTGTAAATTCGGTTGCGGTAGGAAACCATACTGCCATCTGGCCGGGATCCCTGTTTGCCCAGGCAAAATAGGGGATCATATCCAGATTGCCCGAAATCGTATAAACTCCACCCAACAGATCGGGCCGGTATTCACCCTGCAGAGACGGATTATTATCCGTCTCTACGATGGTGGTAAGAACCGAATTCATATTATCTGCAGCCTCAGCGCAATAGATGATCGGGCCACGCTGGTAGGCAACCTTGCCCTTATCGGCCGCAACGGCTTCATTGGCCCTTACGATCCTGACGGGCATGGGCATATTCAGACTGATTTTGTCACCACTTTTCCATAAACGGTTTATTACAGCATATCCGTTAAGGATTTGAACCGTATCAGGCTGGTTGTTAACAAAAATTCTGAATGCGATATCGGAAGATTTGTCAAATCGATACAAATCCGAAGGGAAAGCCTGGTTAAGAGCCCACCCGGGAATTCTGAGCATCAGGCTGAATTCAGCTTCAGAGGCCGGGTTCACGGCGAAATCAATCGATCCGTTCCATGGATAGTTTGTCCTTTGTGTAATTGACAGGTCGGTCTGTTCCACAGTAAGCTTTGCCGTTCCGGCAGCATAGAGGTTAACATAGACCATATCTCCGCTGGTGGCATATTGAAAACCCGGGACCATCGGGATCAATCGTGCAACATTTGGAGGACAGCAGGCGCAGGCATACCAGTCGGGCCGTACCTTTCGACCCCATGACTCCAGCGGGTTCGGATAGAAGAAATGGTCGCCTGAAATGGATATCCCGGAGAGAAAGGCGTTATAAAGGGTCTTTTCAAGCACATCGAAATATTTCGATTCCCCGGTTAGCCGGAACATGCGGTAATTCCATAGAATAAACCCGATGGATGAGCAGGTTTCGCAATAGGCTGAATGATTGGGAAGGTCATAGCGATCTCCGAATCCTTCGTTTTCCTGTTTCGATCCGATACCGCCGGTGATATAGGTTTTCGACCGGATAATATCATCCCAGATTTTTGTAACGGCCTCCAGATAAGCAGTATCCTGATTCAGAACCCCGACTTCTGTCATGCCGCTGTACAGGTATACCGCCCGTACTGCATGCCCGGCGGCTTCAGTCTGGTCCACCGGTTTTATATGAGCCTGGTTGTACTCCTGGCCGCCGGGTCCCCTGTTCTCAAGGAAAAAGGTGGCAAGATCGAGGTAATCCCGGTTTCCTGTGGTGCGGTAAAGGTGAGAGAGCCCGGTTTCAATCTCCTCATGCCCCGGATATCTTTTAAGTCCGCCTTTGATGAAGACCTGATAAAGAAAATCGGCGCTTTTTGTTGCGACTGCAAGAAGGGTTTTCTTTCCGGTGACTTCGTAATGTGCGCAGGCAGCCTCATACAGGTGCCCCAGGTTGTAAAGTTCATGGCTGTTGTCCTGTTCGTTGATCCAGCGCTCGGCACCCGACATTTCGGGCATGGCCTTGGGTTTCATGGATCTTGCGGTGTACAGGTATCCGTCGGGCTCCTGAGCGGCGGCAACCAGGGAGATGAGGCTGTCGACCTGCCTGTCAAGGACTGATCCCGGGATGGTATGGGCATACCCCATAGCAAGTGATGCCGCATCAATGAGCTTGTAAATATCGGAATCGTCAAACGGGAATGCGGTGCAGAACTCTTCTCCTTCCGACTTTCCGGACTGAACCAGACCGGCATTCTGGAAATTCCTGACGCGGCCGGTTTCATACAGCTTCGTTATGACTGCCGGAATGGTGATGTAAAGATTGCGTTCAATCCGCGGAGCCCAGAAAGGGTCGTTCAGCTGTACCTGACTATTGGGTACGGCCTGAATCGGGTAATCAGCAATGGTTTTCCGATTTTCACAGGCGCTCAGAACAAGGGAAAAACTGATTAGCGAAAGCATGAATGTCTTCATATCCCAGAATTAGATTAACCGGTAACTGGCAACTGGTAACCGGCAACCAAATTTAGCTAAAAACAAACAACCCCGCTTTTGGCGGGGTTGTCCGATCGGTCTTAGAACACGACTAATACTTTCAGATCTTAGTAATCCCTCCGGTAATTGTCCCGGCGGTTATTATCTCTCTTCTTGAAATTGTCCTGTTTTTCAATGGCCTGATTAACAACGATGGTACGACCTTCGATTTCGGCGCCATTCAGTTGTTCGATTGCGTTTTTAGCTTCGGCATCATTGTTCATTTCAATAAAACCAAAACCTTTGCTTCTTCCGGTGTATTTGTCAGAAATAACCGTGGCTGAGCTAACTTCGCCATACTCTTCAAAGATTTGCTTCAAATCATCACCGTTAACACGGTAAGGAAGACTTCCTACGTAAATTTTCATAAAATGGAATTAATTTTTAAACCGCGACAAAGGTAGAACTATTTTAATCGGTATCAGGGTTTTTAAAAAAATAATTACTCAGGAAGGAATTTGCGCCTAAGCTCTCCGATCTGTTCCTCGCTGATAGGCTTCATTTCTCCGAGCGGGATAGAGTTTATCAGGGAACGGGCACTGAATTCGGCCACTTCCAGGCGGTCGAAAGCATGGAGGAGGCTATTTCCGGTAACCAGGATGCTGTCGTTTTCAATGATCAGTACAGGGTGATCGGATCGGAGCGACTGGCTGATTTGTTCCTGGCCGGTAAAATGGGCGCCGAACGGAAGCAGGGGAACGTCCTGCAAAAGGATCCAGCTTTCCGGGATGGTCCGGTTATCAAAGGATTTTCCGGTAACGCTGAATGCCATGGAGAAAGGAGCCTGTGTAAAGATTATGGCTTTTACCGCCGGGTTCCTCCGGTAAATTTCCTGATGAACCCTGACAGACCGGCTTGGGGTCTTGCCGTGTTCACGTTCGTTGTTCCTGATCTGGACCACATCGGTAGGTTCAATGTCCCAGCGGGAGAAGTTCCGCGGGGTGATCAGGAAATCATTGCCGCGCCAGCGTGTGGATACGGTTCCGTATGTGCTGATCATGAGTCCCTGATCGCAGGCGCGTCTGACGATACGACAAATATCGGACCTCAGTTCGCGCTCATCCGATGGGTGATCTATCGCTGCCATTTCGTTCAGTGGTTCGCCAAACTGAGCTTCAAAGTCCTGGATCTGCTTGTCGTTAAGATAGTTGGGCTGCCCAAGCATTTTGGCGTTAATCAGGATCCGTGCAATAAACTCAAAAGTTTCGAATCGTTCAAAAGCCTCCTGCAGATCAGCTCCTCCAACCACAGTTCCGTGGTTCTCGAGAATGACCGCATTGAATCCTTTAACGAACTCGGCAGCTATTTTATCACCAAGCGCCTGGCTGCCCGGAAGCTCGTAAGCCGCATAACCGATGGGGCCGCATACCATCCGGGCTTGCGGAATGATGTTGGTATTCGGGAAATCCCTGACAATACTGAATGAAACAAGGGCAGGGGGGTGGGCATGAACGATGGCGTTCAGGTCTGGCCGGGCCTTATAAATTGCCAGGTGAAAAGGAATTTCCGAGGAAGGTTTATGGGGCCCTGAAACGGACCCGTCGGGGTGGACGCACACAATATCGGAAGGCCGCAGCGACCCCTTGTCGAAACCAGCGGGAGTGACCCAAACATCACCATTTGGGTCACGGATCGAAATGTTTCCGCCTGATGTTGTTGTCAAACCTCTGCGGTATATCCTTGCAATTATCTCATTGATCT
>CAYQFT010000024.1:0-30687 GCA_964416825.1 uncultured Porphyromonadaceae bacterium | reverse complement strand
TCGTGCGTCTGATAACGGCCGCCATCATAAAAGGAATCTGGAGTTACATTCAAGATACCCATAACCATGGGCCGTTCCATAGAGCCCAGGTATCCGGAAGCCCGGAAAAGGTTCGGTCTTGTAAGTATTTTACCAAATTCTTTCATCCTAACGACAGATAGTCCACAAAAGTAAAACTTTGACGGGGTTTTCACCGGCAATTTGTAAATTGGGCGGATATTTACACGCCAATGGAGAAAACACTTTTGCAATATAATCAGATAGTTAGCGTCTGCCGGGAACTCTTCGAAAAGAAAATGAAGGATTACGGAACCTCCTGGCGGATTCTCCGGCCGGAATCCGTTACCGACCAGATCTATATAAAGGCGCAGCGTGTACAGAGCATTGAACAGAAGAAAACCCAAAAAATCGGGGATGATATCCGCTCTGAGTTTATCGGAATCGTTAATTACAGCCTGATTGGTTTGATTCAGCTTGAGATGGACGAAAGTGCTCCCGTTGAGCTTGAACCAAATATTGCCATGTCGTTGTATGACAGCAATATAGAAAAAGTAAGGGAGCTGATGATCAATAAAAACCATGATTATGGCGAGGCTTGGCGTTCCATGAGGATTTCGTCATATACCGATTTAATCCTGATGAAAATATACCGAACCAAACAGATCGAGGATAACAAGGGAATTACCACCATTTCTGAAGGGATAGCAGCCAATTACATGGATATGATCAATTATGCGATATTTGCCCTGATCAAGCTTGATTTTAACGAATAAATAAACATGAGACTATTTAGCCGAATGATAAGCCGCTACCTGGTGGCAGTCGTTTTTATCTTTTCAGGATTTGTTAAATGCGTTGACCCGACCGGTACCGCCATAAAAATGGAAGAGTACTTTGTCGTCTTTGGTACCGATTTCCTGATACCCTTGTCCATGACTTTCTCCATCCTTATGTGTGGGGCAGAATTGCTGGTCGGCCTTCTTCTGCTGTTCAATACACGAATTGTCTGGGCCATCTGGGGATCTGTTGCTCTCATGGCATTCTATACGCCCGTAACGCTTTGGCTGGCGGTTACAAATAAGATTACCGACTGCGGATGTTTTGGCGACGCAATAACGCTTAACAACCTGCAAACCTTTATCAAGAACATTATCATCGACGTCTTTATCGTGATTCTTGTCATTGAAAGGAAACGGTTCCCGGCCCGCACGCCTGTTAAAAGGCAATGGCTTGCCACCCTGGCGATGGCTGTCCTCGTTTTTGGTTTTGAATTTTATAACCTGATAAATCTGCCAGTCATTGATTTTATGCCGTATAAAACAGGAACCAATATTCCGGCATCCATGATTATTCCTGAAGGCGCCCCGCAGGAAATACGAAAATTCGTTTTCTACTATGAGAAAGACGGAGTCCGCAAGGGATTTAACATGGATAACCTTCCCGACTCAACATGGAAATTTGTTGACAGGAAGGAAGGCAAATTGATTCAAAAGGGGTATGTCCCTCCCATCCATGATTTCATGGTAACCACTCCTGATAATATGGATGTAACAGAGGCGGTTCTGGCGAATCCCGGTAAAACCTACCTCCTCGTCATTGATGGCATAAATAAGAGCAACCTTCGGAACTATAATCAGGTGAACCGGGTTGCCGAGCAGGCAATAGCCAAGGGCCATGATTTTATTGCGGTTACATCTTCACTTCCGGAGGAATATGAAAAATTCAAACAGGATGTCAAAGCCACTTATCCGATCTACATGATGGATGGAACGACCATAAAAACCATGATCCGATCCAATCCTGGAATGATTCTTATTCAGAATGGTACGATTCTCGGGAAATGGCACCACAGGCAATTTAAAAGCATTATTGTAGAATAAACTGATTTTCAAATTATTAAATTTTATTTCAAATGAGAAAACGCATTGTCGCCGGCAACTGGAAAATGAATACGGATGTTTCAGCAGGCACAAAACTTGCCACTGAACTAATGGAACTATTAGCCGGTAAGCCAGCACCTGAAAATGTTGGTGTCGCTATAGCTGTGCCATTTACCCATATCACTGAAGTTGCCAAATGCATTAATCAGAAAGTTATTTGTCTGGCTGCCCAGAACTGCTCCTCTGAATCCGCGGGGGCTTACACGGGTGAAGTTTCGGCCGCCATGCTGAAATCAGCTACGGTTATGGCAGTCCTTGTGGGGCATTCCGAAAGACGCAGCTATTTTCACGAGGACCACCCTACCCTGGCCCGCAAAGTTGAGCAGGTTCTGGCAAACGGTATGCGCCCGATTTTCTGTTTTGGCGAAATCCTCGAAGAGAGAGAAGGCGGAATCCAGAACCGTATTGTTGAAAACCAGCTGAAAGAGAGCGTTTTTCATCTACCGGAGTCTGATTTCTCAAAGCTTATACTGGCCTATGAACCGGTTTGGGCCATCGGAACCGGAAAAGTGGCATCGCCGGACCAAGCTCAGGAGATGCATAAGTATGTCAGGGGACTGATTTCTGCACGGTATGGTGCTGAGGTTGCCGACAGCATCACCATTCTGTACGGTGGCAGCTGCAAGTCATCCAATGCTGCTGAGATCTTCTCCAAACCCGATGTCGACGGGGGCCTTATCGGTGGCGCTTCTCTTGATGCTGCTGAATTCCATCGGATTATTCAATCTTTCTAATATTTAGATAAAGGGATATCGTTTATGAAAGGCAATCCGTTTTATGTTGGATTGCCTTTTCCTTTGATCAGATGAAAAGAATCGCAACCGGAATCATTCTCCTTTTTCTGGCTCTAACCGGCCTCAGAAACCACTGTGCAGCCCAGGAGGCTATCCGTTTCCATGCTGATCCTGTTGCATTCATAGGAGATGTAAAAGAATATCTCGGAGGCAGGCGGCCCCTGGAGACCCAGGCCTTACTGAAAAGCCTTGAAGACGCCAATATTTCCGGCAAGCTGGAGGATAATCAATGGATTGATTTGGCAAAAAAAGCCAACCGACTCAACTATCTGGATGCCAGGCCTTTTCCTGAGTTTCACCTTTTTCTGCAATCCTTTCTTAAAATTACAGCCACCGGCAGGCCGGTCGAAGACTATCGCAGTTGGTCGGCATGGGTGGATAAACTTCTTAATAATGAGGGCAAAAATCTGAACCGGCTTAGTGATTTTTTGAATTTCACCCTTGAATATCTGAATTCCGGAATCCTCACCAAATCAGCCTCCTTCTCCTGGCTTGTGCCTTCAAAAACGGGTCAGTTTGAGATCGATTCGCTCTTTTGCATCCGTTTTCAAAATGTCAGCCTGGTCGGCAGATCAGGCAGCGACAGTACCCAAATCCGCTCTACTAACGGCAAGTTTTATCCGTCTTCCGGACTCTGGGCCGGAGATTCGGGGACAATAACATGGGAAAGGCTCGGAATACCGGCAGATCAGGTCAAAGTGTTGCTCGGAGATTATTCCATTGACCTTCTCCGTTCAGTTTACACCATTGATTCCGTCAATCTGATCGACAAGCGGTATTTTTCCGAACCCCTTGTCGGACGGGTAGAAAACAAGGTTCAACCGGGTATCTCTGCGGATCAGGCCGGCTACCCCAGGTTTACCTCCTATAATCTCAAAAACAGGATAAAAAACCTCTATCCGGGCATGGACTATGAGGGCGGTTTCTCCCTCCAGGGAAAGAAAGTTCTGGGTACAGGAGATGGTGGAGCTAAAAGCAACCTGGTCGTGTTTTATCAGGATGCTCCCAGGTTCCGCTTTGCATCCACCTATTTTGTGTTCGAGCCCGATATGGCGCGGGGCATAAATACCGAGGCAAGCATATACCTCGAAGCTGATTCGATTTACCATCCGGGCCTGCTGTTCCAGTATAACGCAAAACGAAAAGAACTGGCGCTGATACGAGATGGCCAGGGAATGTCGCCTTCCCGCTATTTCGATTATTATCATGATTTCGACTTCGATGTTGAAATGATCCGATGGACTCCGGGCGACTCACTTGTCAGCATGAGCAGTATGGTCGGGTCTATTGAGAACCGGGCATCATTTGAATCTGCCGACTACTTCAGTATTGCCCGATACAATGAAATTCTTATTGAAGACAAAAAACATCCTGTTGCGGTAATTAAGCAATGTGCAGAATACTTCTACTCCAGAACCTTCACTCTCAAGGACATAGCTGACTATCTAAACCAATCGGAAAACCTGGTTGAGAAGATGCTTCTTCGACTCTCCTTCCTCGGATTTGTAAGGTACAATACGGAAACCCAGCTGGTTGAGGTCCTTGAACGTGCATATGATTTCCTTAAAAAAAATGCAGGGGCCCAGGACTATGATATCATTCGGTTCCAATCGGTCCACAAACCACCTGAAGCAAATGCGATACTGAATCTTAATAGTCATACGATCAAGGTTTTCTGGGTCAACTCAGTAGAAATCAGTCCCATTCGAAATGTAGTGATCTACCCTGACGGACAAACTGTTGAACTTTTAAAGGATCGGAACATTCTTTTCAGCGGCAAGGTGCAGGGCGGGCTCGCAAGCTTTACCGGAGAGAAAATGAGATTTCTTTATGATGATTTTTCTATCCAGATGGATTCCCTGACGTTCATGCAGCTTCGTGTTTATGACGAACCCCCGAAGGGAAGCAAGACCAGCAAGATTGTCGACGTGACCTCATTGGTTGAAAACACATCCGGTCGCTTGCTGATCGACAAACCTGACAATAAATCCGGATACCGCGCACCGGACCTGCCCATGTATCCTATGATCAGAACCGATTCAAATGCTTATGTTTATTATGATCAGAAGGAAATTCTCAATGGAATTTATCCGAGAAAGACTTTTAATTTCACCTTATATCCTTTCCTGTTAAAGGGATTAAACTCAAAAACCCTGGCGGATTCCCTCAACTTTCAGGGTCAGTTTATGACTTCTGACATTTTTCCTCCAATCGAGCTTGAGTTAAAGCATCAGAAAGACCATTCACTCGGATTCCAGACTCTTAAGACACCCGCCGAAGGGTATCCGGTTTACAAGGGTAAAGGTCGATTTTACAATACGATGGCCATGAGTAAGGCCGGCCTTCACGGCTCCGGCAAGCTGGAATATCTAAATTCGGCCATTGAATCCAACGACATACTTTTTCTTCCCGACCAGGTCATCACCCTTGCCAATACCTTCGCTGTAAACCGCGATACGGCTGATATCGGAAATCCTGAAGCGGTTGGTCAGGAGATGGCGATTAAATGGACACCGGAAAAAGATCAGCTGATCGCGAGTGGAAAGAACAATCCACTTGATCTCTACGGCAAAGTTGAATTTGACGGGGATCTGTCCCTTCAGCCCGATGGCCTGACGGGCAAGGGCACCATCAAATTTGACAGGTTCTCTATTACATCTTCAAAATTTCTCTTTTACCAGCGCTCCTTTGAAGCTGAGGATTCCGAATTGCGTATTTACCGGGATTCTGTCGGCACCGATGGCAAGGTCAAATACATAAGCACCGGCAAAAACGAGTTCATTGCGAGGCATATGAATGGAATCGTCAGCATCCAGGATTCCATGGCCGCATTCAAACCATTTTCCTCCTCAGCTCAGGTAGAATTTCCAATCAATCAGTTTTCGGGGTTGACGAGATCGGTGACCTGGGACATGTCCCGGGAGAGAATCAGCCTCGACAGCTCCCGGTTCAGGATGACACGAAGTGCATCCGATCAACTTGAGATTCCATCTGATAACAGCGATTACTATTTGAAAATTAATGAGTTAAAGGCACATCAGGTCGAATTCCTTGACGTTGCAGATGTGAGAATCTTTCCTGCCGACAGGAACATCACGATCCGAGAGGGAGCGCGGCTCGATTCGCTGAGACAGGCCGTGATTGTGAGCCGTGACACCAGCCTTATTCACAGGATTACAGGTGCTACGGTCAGTATTATCGACCATAAGGATTATCGTGGCAGAGGGTACTATCAGTATAAGGACATTGCCGGACGGGAGTTCCCGGTAACCTTTTCGGACATCAGGCCGGGTCAGGATGGAATCTCGCTCGCCAAAGGAACCATCCCAATCAATTCAGATTTTAGCCTGAGTCCGGCATTCAAATACTATGGTCAGATTGAATGGAATAATCAGGAGAAGTTCCTGCTTTTCGACGGCCATACCCAGATCAATCATTCCTGCAATGAGAACAAGCGTAACTGGATCCGGTTTACGGACAGGATCAATCCGGATTCCGTGTCAATCCCGATTGATTCCGTAACGACCAATGACCAGACGGAAAGGCTCTTTAAAGGCTTCTTCCTGTCGAACCAACCGGTAGAGCTCTATTCCACCTTTATCGGTCCACATCTCAGGTACAGCGATCAGCCACTGATTACAACCTGGGGTAAATTATGGTATGATGAGGGCAGTAAAAGCTACCTTCTGACTTCAGCCGGAAAGAAAGCCAATCCAAAAGCAGATGGTCCGGTGCTTTCCTATAATTCTGACAACTGCACCATCGGTGCCGAAGGAAAAATTGATCTCGGGGTTGACCTAGGGAAAATGAAAATTCAAAGCGCGGGAATTCTGACCCAGGACCAACGGAAGGATAGCCTGTATGGATCCGTAATCCTGACAGCGGATTTTTATCTCGACTCAAAGCTGCTGGATTTCATGGCTAAAACGATTAATAATGCCTCAGGAACGGAGCCGGTAAATTACGGAGATGCCGGATTCAAGCGGGCATTCAATGCACTGCTGGGAAATGCCAAGGGTGACGAACTTTTGGCTCAGCTTGGAATTCTTGGCCGTTGGCGGAGGGTCCCGGAAGAGCTGGTTCATACTTTGACCTTAACCGATCTCCGGTTTAAATGGAACCCGGAAACAGGCTCCTACCAGTCGGTTGGCAAAATCGGAATCGGAAACATCATGGATGAGGCTGTGAACAAGAAGGTTGATGGTTATTTAGAGATTGTCCACCGCCGGGGAGGTGACTCGTTTAACCTGTATCTCGAAACCGACAGGCAGACCTATTTCTTCTTCACCTATTCAAGAGGGGTTATGCAGTGCCTGGCAGGGCCGAAAGCCGAAAAATTCAACAACCTGATACGCGATGCCAAGGAGTCGAAGCGCATCCAGGAAGCCGCTCCCGGTGAACCCTCATACCAGTATTATCTGGGGCAGTACAGGCAGGTACAGGAGTTTCTGGGCAGGTTTGGGGTGGAACGTTGACCGACGACCGACGACGGATGACCGACGAAAAATGGTGTTCTCCTAAATCTTTTACTTCGTAATTCGGAACTCTTAATTCGAATCTCAGACTTTCCGCTTCGGATAATTCCACACCTCAAGATTCTCAATCCGGTCGCCGTCGATCTCAAACCGAACCGCGGTGCGGACCTGATGGATGCCCTGGATTCCGGCTGAACCGGGATTTATATGGAGCATTTTGCGCGACTGGTCGTATTTTACTTTTAAAATATGCGAATGACCGCAAACAAAAACATTGGGCTTGAATGAGTTCAGCCGGTCAACCACTTCATTTTTATATTGACCGGCGTATAATCCGATATGAGTGATCAGTACTTTAACTTCCTCTACTTTAAACTCAAGAAATTCAGGCAGTTCTCGCCTCACATCCCATCCGTCGATATTGCCGTAGACACCGCGATAAACTCGGTTCTGGCCCAGGAGGTCCATAATTTCAATATCCCCGAGATCACCTGCGTGCCAGATTTCATCGCAATCCGTAAAGAAATCAAGCACCGGTTCATCTATGTGGCCGTGCGTATCTGATAAAACTCCGATTCTGATCATACGGCAAATATAAACAGTCGGGGAATTTTTACATTTACGGATCCAATTCTAATTCAAAACTGATGAAAAAGCTGATTACCCTGATGATGGCGCTATCTATGCTGGCCGGCACCGTTCTGGCTCAGGAAGCCAAAGATCCGAAGAAGATTTACAATCCCGAAGCCAATGCGAAGGAGGATATTGCGAAAGCCGTTGAAAAAGCCAAGGCCGAAGGCAAGCATGTTCTGGTTCAGATCGGTGGCAACTGGTGCGGCTGGTGTATCCTGTTTCACGGATTTATAAATGAAGACCCTGAGATCAAGAAGTTTATCGAGGATAATTATGTTTTTATGCTTCTAAACTGGAGTCCTGAGAATAAAAACCCCGAGCTGATGATCAAATACAACAATCCCGGTCGTTTTGGATTTCCGGTTTTTCTTGTCCTCGACGGTAAGGGCCAGCTGATTCATACACAAGACTCAGGACTTCTTGAGGAAGGGAAAGGTTATAATAAAGGAAAGGTAATGACTTTTTTCCGCAACTGGACAGTTAAAGCACTGGATACGAAGAACATAAAATAGATGAACCTGTTTTATGCTCCCGAGTTGACGGAACAGGATGAAATTATCCTGTCGGCCGAGGAATCTCACCATGCGGTGCGGGTTTTACGGATGGCAGCCGGTGAGCAGATCATATTGGTTAACGGCCGGGGTGGATGGTATGCCTCAAAAATCATCCACCCCGATGCCAAGGCCTGCAGGGTTGAAATTATCGACAGGCAGCTTGGGCTCGGTGAACCCCGCTATCACCTTCATATTGCCATGGCACCCACCAAACAGATCGACCGGTTTGAGTGGTTTATTGAAAAAGCCACGGAAATCGGAATATCGGAGATCACTCCGCTGATTTGCGACCGCTCGGAGCGCCGTGACGTTAAGCCCGAACGGCTGATCAAGGTTGCGATTGCTGCCATGAAACAATCACTGAAAGCTTTCCATCCGGTCATTCATCCCACTGTTTCACTGAGGAAGTTTCTGGCACTGGAGATATCAGGATCAAAAGGAATCGCGCACTGCCTGCCGGGGCCAAAACTTTGGCTTAATGAGGCATGCGATAGAACAACAAACAATTGCATTCTCATCGGTCCGGAAGGTGATTTCACCCCGGATGAAATCCAGCTGGCATCCGGATCGGGTTATGCCCCGATAACCCTTGGAGAAGCCCGACTGAGGACAGAAACCGCAGGCATAGTTGCTGTGCAGACGCTTGCGTGGCTTTTCCGGTAAATGGCTAACGGTTTTTGGTTAAAAATCCTTATCTTGTAAGAGGTTGGTAGTTTAACCTTTAACCTCTATTATCTATGCTGGGCAGATCAAGGAACAAGCGGCAACTTGAGATTTTTGAAGTTCCTGTCGCGCGGTTTATCAACAAAAAACACGAGCTCGTCATCGGAGCGGATCAGATTGACTGGGAAGCCATTGAAGATAAATTCATGCCCTTTTATTCCGCCAAGGGCCGTCCCTCTATCCCTCCGCGAAAGATTATCGGGATGATGCTGCTCAAAGAGCGCTTCAACCTCAGTGATGAAAAGGTCCTGAAGATATGGCCGGAGAATCCCTACTGGCAATATTTCTGCGGAGAAGTTCATTTTCAGATTCAAAAGCCGTTTTCCCACAGCGAGCTTTCCCGCTTTCGCCAGCGGGTTGGAAAAGAGGGAATGGATGTATTGCACGATATAACACTGAAGCAATTCGGCGATCCGGATTCCAGGACCTACGGTACTTATTCCGATCGCCGGAAAAAGAATTTCTGGAAAAAAATAATTGGATGACCACTCTTCGCGCATTGGTTACCGCGGGATTCATTACAACATTTATGTTTCCGCAAACAATTTATTCCCAATCCGTCATGCAAAAATCACAACAGGACCGGAAACCGGCAGTGGCCGGATCTTTTTATCCGGCAGATGCAAAGCAGCTCCGGACCATGGTCACCGGATATCTTAAAGAAGGCAAGCCTGATCAAACCAGCGGAGTAATAAGGGCCCTGGTGGTGCCACACGCAGGATATGTTTTCTCTGGCGGTGTGGCGGCATCGGGGTATAACCAGATCAACCCGGATCACCCCTATAAAAAGATTTTTATTATTGCTTCCTCGCACCGGATGAGCCTGGGCAAAGCATCGGTCTATACCCGGGGGGATTATCTCACTCCCCTGGGTAAAATGGAAGTAGATCAGGAGGTATCTGCAAAGCTTGCCGCGAATAAGGAATTCTTTACCGATGACCCGTCTGCACATATACAGGAACACAGCATTGAGGTTCAGCTGCCCTTTATCCAGGTCAGGATGGCTAAACAGATACCGATTGTTCCGATTGTTGTCGGAACCCAGATCCCTTCAGTTTGCAAAGGCATCGCAGAAGCATTAAGGCCGTGGTTTACTCCGGATAACCTGTTTATCATCAGCGCAGATTTTTCGCATTACCCTTCCTATGAAAATGCACAAAAAGTTGATGCGGCCACCGCGGAGGCTTTCTGTACCAATTCGATCAGCGGATTTCTCAAGACACTGGAAAACAATGAGAAATTGCGGATTCCTGATCTTGCAACCAGCATGTGCGCATGGCCATCGGGGCTGATTCTTCTTAACCTGACCGAAGGCAATTCTTCCTTGAAATTCAGCCGGATCGATTACAAAAACTCCGGCGATATCAAACCTTATGGAGATAAAGCATCGGTTGTCGGCTACCATGCCATTTGCATTTCCGAAAAAGTTTCCGGACAGTTCGACCTAAGTGATACCGATAAAACGGAGCTCCTGAAAATCGCCCGAAACACCATCGAATCCTATGTCAGGAACCGCACCATTCCCCCTGTCAATCCTGCAGGATTCAGTCAGTCGCTCAAAACTCCCGCGGGTGCTTTTGTAACCCTGAAAGCAGATGGACAACTCAGGGGATGCATCGGATCCTTTGAACCGGCTTCTCCATTATATAAGGTGGTGCAGGAGATGGCAATTGCCTCTGCCACCCAGGATAGCCGGTTCCTGCCCGTTCAAACCAAGGAGCTGAAGGACATCCACATCGAGATATCGGTGCTTACCCCGATGATAAAAATCCGGGATATCAGCGAAATCAAACTGGGAACCCATGGTATTTATATTAAAAAAGGATTCCAGGGCGGCACCTTCCTGCCCCAGGTAGCCACCGAAACCGGCTGGACCCTGGATGAGTTTCTGGGCCATTGCGCGCGCGATAAGGCTGGGATCGGCTGGAGCGGCTGGAAGGATGCAGATATCTTTACCTATGAGGCAATTATCTTTGAGGAAGATTTGCTCAAGCAGCTATGACGGCCCCGTATCTCCTGATCCCCATCGCTGTTATTCTCCTGATGTTTTATGGGATCAGCCTATTGTTCAATAACCTGGGGATAATCAGCCGTCCTGCACACCGGAAAATCTGGAACTATCTCCTGCTGGCGACATTTATCACAACCGCGGTTCTGGGTATCCTCATGGCCATCCAGGTCAACTACAAAATGGAAGTCCCGTGGACAGAAAAGGTCCTGAAATGGCATGTCAATTTCGGAATTGCCATGTCGGGGGTTGGGATGTTTCATTTTTTGTGGCATTGGGGGTATTATTTACCAAAATTGCGTGTAGGGGGTAAACGGGCGCCCGCCGGGCGCCCCAACGGGGACAACAAGGACAATATCGGATGGATGCCGTTTACGATCGGGTTTATCGGGATTGTTTTTCAAACCCTGATTATCCGTGAACTTCTGGGGTTGTTTCACGGCAACGAACTGATGATCTCCCTGATTTTTTTTATCTGGCTCCTGCTGACCGGCTTTGGCGCCCTGACAGGCAGCCGGTTACCGGATAAAAAATCTGATTCTGCCGGGACTGCAGCCAGACCTGGCCTCCTTCTGATTTATCTTCTGATAGTACCTGTAATACTTGTTCCCCTGTTGTTCTATTTCAAATCACTGTTTTTTGCCCCCGGAATTGAGGCCGGTCCCGTGAGTTTTGCCGGATTTCTTTTCCTGATCCTGACCCCTTTCTGCTTCCTTAACGGGTTTGCTTTCACCTATACCATGAACCAGCTCGAGGCATCTGGGATCAAGCCGGCGAAGTCCTACCGGAGAGAATGCCTAGGTGCCGCAGCAGGGGGAGTTACTGCTACGGTCCTGGTTCTTGTGGGCTGGTTTTCGATACCGGCGGCCCGATATTTCGAAAAACTGGCGCATCCGAATGAAGAAATCATCGCCACCCGATCCGGTGCAGCAGGCAGAATTACCATAACCCGGATGGCAGACCAGGTGAACATCTATGAAAACGGTACGATTGCAGCATCATCCGGAAATACAATGAAGAATGAGCAGGCTGCACATTTTGCCTTGTTACAGAACCATTCTCCCAAAAATATCCTTGTCATCGGTGGCCTGATATCCGGAATTGAGTCTGAGTTGCTTAAATATCCCGTGGAGCGGATTGATTTCGTTGAACCAGCCGCTCAACTTAGGAACATGGCCAAGGGACTCGGACTTCTTCCTGCAGCTGACAGCCGTATCCACGTCATTCAAAAAGACCCGCTGACCTGGTTACATCGGAATAAGGGTTTGTACCAGGTTATCGTGCTATTGTTACCCGGTCCGCAAAACCTTAGTCTTAACCGGTTCTATTCAGAAGACTTCTTCAGGCTGGCACGAAGCAGCCTCTCGGATGGCGGAGTCCTGTCGGTCAGCTTTCCCGGACTAGCCAATTACATTTCTGATGAAGCCATTAATACGCTGAATCCGGTTGCGGCAGCAGCAAAACAATCCTTTGCTGATGTTCAGGTTTTTGCCGGAGAGGACACCTATCTGTTAGCTTCAGACTCCGATATGAAAACCGATATCCTCAACCAGATGGAAATCCTCGGTATGAGGGCAACCTACCTGAGTCCAGGGTATTTCGATGCCAAACTGTTTGAACAGCAATCCGCAAGAGCAAACCAACTGCTTGATTATCTAAGCAAAACTAACACCAACCTCAGACCTGTCGCGTTTTTCGCCCAAATCAGCTGGTGGCTTGGTCAATATCCGGTCCGTTTACTGTGGCCCGGTATGGGTCTCATTTCACTAATTCTGTTACTGATGCTGCTAACCGGAAAACGGGAGGATTCGATCATGTTTCTGATGGGGGCAGGCTCCTCGGGTTTCACCCTGATGGTATTGTTGCTGCTCCAAATCATTTCAGGATCCCTCTATCTGATGACCGGCCTGCTTCTGGCAGTATTCATGGTTGGTCTTGCCTCAGGAAGCCAGTTGGTGTCTCCGAACCGGTGGTTCAGTCTGAGTAGCAGGCCATGGTTGTTGCTGGCCGGTTTTTCAATGGTTACCGGAAGCCTGGCTCTGCTGGCCTCAATAGTAGCGGACAACCGGGCTGGATCTATTCTGAAAACCATGGTAATGATTGTTCTTTTCTTTCTGTCCGCATGGATTATCGGCCGGTTGTTTCAGGTACTCACCAGCAGCACTCATACAGGCGGCAGGGCCGGAAAGCTCTATGCAGCTGACCTTATGGGATCAGCCATCGGAGCCGTTCTGTTCCCGATGGTTTTTTTGCCCCTTCTGGGAATGGTTCCCACAATTGCCATAATTTCCCTTTTCGGAATTGTATCTTTAGCCCTGTTATTGGCGAAAAGATAGCATCTGTGGTAAGCAATCATGGACAAGAGGAATTTCATTAAAAAATCAATTACAGCAGGGTTGGGCACCTGTCTTTGTGGTGCCGCAGGATTCAGCAATAAAGCATTATTGATTATGGACGACAAGAACAGCCAGAGACCGGGAGAGCGTGAGGCAAGTCATTATGTTGTCACCCCGCGGGGAATAAAATGCCTTATCTGTCCCAATGAGTGTACTTTAAAGGAGGGTGAACTCAGCGATTGCCACAACCGGATTGCAAGGGATGGAAAACTATTCACCATGGCTTACGGTAATCCCTGCGCAGTGCACATCGATCCGGTGGAAAAAAAGCCGCTGCTCCATTTTTATCCGGCAAGCCTTTGTTTCAGTCTGGCAACCGCAGGATGCAATTTTGCCTGCCTCAATTGCCAGAACTGGGAGATCAGCCAGGTGAGTCCGACCGAGACGCGGAATTACATGGCCAGCCCGGAGAGTGTTGTTAATCAGACCATAAATGAAAAATGCAAATCCATTGCCTATACCTACTCTGAACCTATCACCTTTTTTGAATATATGCGGGATACCGCAACCATTGCCAGAAGCAAGGGGATCAAAAACATCATGGTCTCCAACGGTTATATCAATGAGGTGCCGCTCCTGGAACTTTGCAAGGTGATTGATGCTGCCAATATTGATCTTAAGACCTTTGATCCAGAAACCCACTTAAAGCTTACTGCCGGAAACCTGAAGCCGATACTCGAAACATTAAAAACATTCAGGGATCAGGGCATCTGGATTGAAATAACCAATCTGATCATCCCGGGTTGGACTGATAATCTTGACCACATCACCCGGATGTGCGATTGGCTCGCAAAAGAAGGATTTGCCGGTTATCCGCTGCATTTCAGCCGGTTTCACCCCCAGCATAAACTCACCCGCCTGCCCCCCACCCCGCTACAGACTCTTACGAAGGCCAAGGAGATCGCTGTAAAGGCCGGGCTGAACTATGTCTACATCGGCAATGTACCGGGCATCGGGGGTGAGGACACCTATTGTCATGCCTGCAAAGTACTTCTCATAAAACGTAATGGTTTTGAGATTGAACAGAACCTGATCGTCAACGGCCGGTGCCCCAAGTGCCAGGCGACGATACCGGGGAGGTGGTAGAACGGTTGCCAGTTGCCGGTTGCCGGTTAACGCCAGAACTGTCATCCTGACGAAAGTCAGGATCCCATACCTCGGAGCGTTGTCATCCCAGGTGGACAGGTTCCATTGCGCACCATGCTAATATAGGCATGATCCCCTCTCTGGTGAGAATGACAAGTGCCCCGAGGTGGGAGATTCCGGCATACGCCGGAATGACAGTTCTGGCGAAATAACCGGCAACCGGTAACCGGCAACCGGCAACCGGTAACCGGCAACTGGCAACCGGTCTTAACCGGCAACTGGCAACCAGTCTTAACCGGCATGTAGAGTTGATATATATCGCCTTATTCGTGATCTACATCAGAATAATCCTGATAAATGACAACCCGTAAATATCATGGTATCTACATTTATATATGCTGAATATTCTACTTTTGCCTGATAATTTCCTAACACTATGACCAGCGAATCACTTGTATTATTCTTTATCGTAGGCGTTGTGCTTGTGGGTGGGGCAATTTTGTTCTCTCACTTTGTAGCGCCGCGCATCAGCAAGTCGCCAGTAAAGTTCGAACCATACGAATGCGGCATCCCGGCGGAAGGAAACGCCTGGATTCAGTTTAACGTAGGTTATTACCTGTTTGCTATCATCTACCTCATTTTCGCCGTGGAAACGGTTTTTGTTTTTCCATGGGCAGTGGTTATGAAAGAAACGGGTCTCAGGGCTTTTATCGAGATCGTGATCTTCTTTATTATCCTGGGCTTGGGGTTGCTGTATGCATGGAAAAAAGGAGCGTTGAAATGGGCGTAAAAATTAAAAACATGAAGAATGAAGATTTCAGGGATAATGAAACCCTGGATATCTTCAAGCAGTCTGGCGGAAATATTCTCCTTACTACCGTCGACGATATCATCAACTGGGGCCGGTCAAATTCTGTCTGGCCCTTAACTTTTGCCACCAGCTGCTGCGGCATTGAAATGATGGCTGCCGGTGCTGCGCGGCATGATTTTTCACGTTTCGGTATCGAAGTGTATCGCGCATCACCCCGCCAGGCCGACGTGATCGTTGTAGCCGGAACCATCGTTCATAAAATGGCCCCGGTTTTAAAGAGGCTTTATGACCAGATGGCTGACCCGAAATTCGTAATTGCGATGGGAGCCTGCGCCTGCTCGGGGGGACCTTTCTATTATAACACCTATTCGGTTGTCAGGGGAGTTGATCATGTAATCCCGGTGGATGTCTATATTCCCGGCTGCCCGCCGCGTCCCGAGGCACTGCTCTACGGGGTGATGCAGCTTCAGCGAAAAATGAAGACAGACACGATCAAGGATCCGCGCGACCCGATGGAAAACTTTATTTAATCCAAGGCCATGGAAAAAGAACAACTAGCCCAAATCCTGGCGGAACTGGTTCCCGGCCTGGAGATAAACAGCAACAAAGAGATTCTGGATGTTAAAGCAGCGAGCAATACATGGCGCGAACTGGCCGGCAAGCTGGCATCGGATTCCAGATTGCAGTTTGATTACCTGCACAACCTGTACAGTGTTGACTGGCAGACTCATTTCACCGTGATTGCCTACCTGGACTCGACTATTCTTGGACACTCCCTGATTGTTCGCACGGAAGTTACCGACCATGAAAATCCATGCCTGGACTCTGTATGTGATGTATGGGTCACCGCTAATTTTCAGGAGCGTGAGATTTATGACCTTTTGGGCATCACTTTCACCAACCATCCCGATTTGCGGCGGCTTTTCCTCGAAGACGGCTGGGGATTTCCTTTGAGAAAAGACTATAAGGACGATATTAACTTCATCGAACGTTAAGCCATGCAGGAAGTTGAATTGCAAGATATTCTGACCGCTCGTGAAGACGGCGACTATATCATCAACATTGGACCGCAGCACCCGTCAACCCACGGAGTTCTGCGTTTTGTAGTTTCCCTGAAAGGCGAGACACTCGATTATGTGATCCCGCACTGCGGCTATATCCATCGCGGAATTGAGAAAATGTGCGAAAGGCTTACCTATCCGCAAATCATACACCTCACCGACCGGATGGATTACCTGTCAGCCCACATGAACAATGAAGCTGTTTCTCTCGCCGTTGAAAAGGGGCTGGGAGTAGAAGTTCCGGAGCGCGTTAAATACATCCGCACAATCCTGTCGGAACTCCAGCGTCTTGCCTCCCATCAACTCTGGTGGGCAGCATTCGGGATGGATCTGGGCGGACTTACCTGTTTCTTCTATGGCTTGCGCGACAGGGAAAAGATCCTGGACATTTTCGAAGAATCTTTCGGATCCAGGCTCCTTCACAGCTATATATGCCCGGGCGGCCTGATGAACGACATACATCCGAATTTCCAGAAAAGAACCAAGGATTTCATCACCTATTTCCGCAAGAAACTTCCGGAATATGATGAACTTCTTACAGGCAATATCATTTTCGAGCAGCGTACGAAAAATATCGGGATTCTTTCAAAGGAAGAAGCCATAGGATACGGATTGACAGGCCCTTCCGGACGCGGTTCCGGATTTGCCTGCGACATCAGGAAGCGTTTCCCCTACAGCGCCTATGACAAGGTGGATTTCAAAGAGATCCTCTACACTGAGGGTGACACTTGGGCGCGGTACAAGGTAAGGATGGATGAGATGTGGGAGTCCATGAGAATCATTGAACAGTTGATCGACAATATTCCTGAAGGCGACTTTACCGCAAAGATGAAACCCATCATCAAGCTTCCGGAAGGTGAATACCATCAGCGGGTTGAAACCGCCAGGGGCGAACTGGGGGTTTACATCACCAGCACGGGTGAAAAAAATCCCTACCGGATGCATTTTCGCACTCCAAACTTTTCTAATCTGTTTGTTATGAACCGATTAGCCACTGGGTTTAAGATCGCCGACCTGATTGCCATCAGCGGTTCCCTTGATCTTGTGATTCCTGACATTGACCGATAGTGTTAACGCATATAATAGGACAAATGCCATTTAATATCTACGATTTTTCAACCACAACAAAAGCCGTTGACGAGTATCTGAAGGCCAATATGTCGCCAACATGGGCTTTTTTTACTGAGTTGACCATTGTGGGACTCGTGTTTCTCATTTTCTACGCGATAGTCGGACTTTTCCTGGTTTACGCCGAGCGAAAGGTCTGCGCCTTCATGCAGAACAGGGTCGGTCCCAACCGTGTCGGCAAGTGGGGACTCATTCAGACCGTTGCCGACCTTATCAAGCTTCTGATGAAGGAACTGATAACCATTAAAAAGGCGGACAAATTCCTGTTCAATGTTGCCCCCTTTATTGTGATCATTGCCTCCTTCATGGCCATAGCCGCAATTCCGTTCGCGAAAGGCCTTCATGCCGTGGACTTCAATATCGGAGTGTTCTATATGATGGCGGTCTCCTCCATTGGGGTGGTCGGTATTCTGATCGCAGGCTGGTCGAGTAACAGCAAGTATTCCCTTATTGGCGCCATGCGAAGTGGGGCTCAGGTTGTGAGTTATGAGTTGTCTGTAGGGCTTGCGCTTGTTTCTATCGTGATATTCAGTGGGTCCATGCAGCTCTCTACCATAGTGGAAAGTCAGGCAAACGGCTGGTGGATCTTTAAGGGACACATTCCGGCGGTTATCGCGTTCTTCTTGTTTCTGATTGCCAGTACAGCCGAAATCAACCGCGGTCCCTTTGACCTGGCTGAAGCGGAATCCGAGCTGACTGCCGGATTCCATACCGAATATTCAGGGATTAAGTTTGCATTCTTCTTCCTCAGCGAATTCATGAACATGTTCATCGTTGCCTCGCTTGCGGCGACTGTCTTCCTGGGAGGCTGGATGCCTCTGCATATCGGTAATTTTGAAGCGTTCAACCGGATCATGGATTTCATTCCTCCAATTTTTTGGTTTTTCGGCAAAACCTTTTTTGTAATCTACCTGATCATGTGGTTTAAATGGACATTCCCCCGGCTCAGGATCGATCAGCTCCTGAACCTCGAATGGAAATATCTCCTTCCGATCAACCTGGTGAATACCTTATTAATCGCCTTCCTCGTGCTTATGGGATGGTATATTAAATAATGAAAATGAACTCAGTAGCAGAATATTTCAGCGACATCTTCAAAGCAATCAGATCCTTGTGGAAGGGTTTGATGGTAACCGGATACTACTTCGTTCATCCGAAGCAGATCGTTACACAACAGTATCCTGAAAACCGCAAGACCCTGGAAATGTT
The DNA here is from genome assembly GCA_964416825.1 of uncultured Porphyromonadaceae bacterium. GTDB lineage: Bacteria > Bacteroidota > Bacteroidia > Bacteroidales > UBA12481 > UBA12481. The sequence goes on along the minus strand of CAYQFT010000024.1, from coordinate 11,869 downwards.
TGACCGTTTTAAGGGAGAGGTTATCCTGGTCCACGATACAGACAACACCCATAAATGCAATGGCTGTGGTATCTGCCAGCTCAACTGCCCCAACGGGTCGATTGAGATTATCACCGATTCGGCCGTAAACGAGGACGGCAAATCAGAAAGAATCATCGACAAGCATATTTACCATCTCTCAATGTGCACATTTTGCGGTCTGTGCGTAAAGAGCTGTCCAAGCAATGCGCTGGCTTTTTCACAGGAGTTTGAACATGCCGTATTCGACCGCCAGAAGCTAACCAAGGTTTTAAACCAGCCGGGGTCAAAAATCAAGAAAGAGCCTAAAGCCCCAAAGCCGGCTCCAGCTCCTGCATCAGCTCCTGTAACCGAAGTAGTACCTAACCCTGCAAATTAATTCCGATATGGCACTCAACGTATTGATGTTCTACATATTATCGGCAGTTATCGTGATCTGTTCCGTGCTTACGATTACCAGCCGGAGAATTCTAAGGGCAGCCTTCTTCCTCCTTTGCGTGCTCGTGGCCACGGCCGGTTTCTATTTTATGGTGGATTACCAATTCATGGCAGGGGTTCAGCTGGTTCTTTATGCCGGGGGTATTGTTGTCCTGATAATTTTCTCCATTCTGCTTACCAGCCACATCAGCCTTAAATTTGCCAAACCTGAAGCCATGCGCCTGATAATGGGTCTTATTGTGGGGGTATCTGGATTTGCTCTCTCGACCATTGCCATTTTGCAATTTGCCTTCAAGGAAACGGAAAATGCTGCCATGAAGGTTGACATGCAGGCTATCGGAACCCAGCTGCTGGGTACCGGTAAGAACGGCTATGCTCTCCCCTTTGAGGTCATCAGTATTCTGCTGCTCGCCGCCATGATCGGAGCCATTGTGGTTGCCAAAAAAGGTAAATAACCAGTACGCTTAAATTTAAAATTGCTAATCGCCAAGCCATGATAGAAGGAATTCCAATGACCCACGTGCTGATCGTCAGCGCATTCATGTTCTTCACCGGAGTGTGCGGCTTTATCATCCGAAGGAACATGATCACCATCCTGATGTCGATCGAACTGATCCTTAATGCGGTAACAATCAACCTGGTCGTTTTTAATAAGTTTCTCTACCCCGACCAGCTGCAGGGCCATTTCTTCGCACTCTTCGTAGTAGGAATAGCCGCCGCGGAAGCATCCGTTGCAATCGCCCTGATTATCAATATATACAGGCGATTAAACTCGATCAATGTGGAACAGGTGAACGAAATGAAGTATTAATCCAATCTTTTGGCTGATATGAACTACTCCTATACAATATTAATCCTTCTGATACCTATCGCGGCATTCCTTTTTAACGGTCTGCTGGGAATGAAGTTCAAGCCGATTGTATCAGGCCTTGTCGGGACGATCGGACTCGGTATTGTTTTCCTGTTATCCTGGTATACAGCCTGGCAATACTTCTTCGTCGGGGGAATGGTCGACGGTGAGTTTCCCAAAATCATAGCGATGACCATGGATTGGCTGCAGTTTACCGATAAGCTGACCATCCGGATGGGGATCATGCTCGATCCGATATCCGTGATGATGCTGGTTGTGGTTTCGTCGGTATCCTTTATGGTTCATATTTACAGCCTTGGGTACATGAAAGGCGAGAAGGGATTTGCCCGTTTTTACGCCTTCCTGTCCCTCTTCACCTTTTCGATGCTCGGCCTGGTCGTTGCAACGAATATTTTCCAGATGTATATTTTCTGGGAACTTGTTGGGGTTTCCTCGTTCCTCCTGATCGGTTTCTACTATCAGAAGCCATCGGCAGTTGCAGCTTCCAAAAAGGCCTTTATCGTTACCCGATTTGCCGACCTGGGATTCCTGGTTGGTATTCTGATATTGTCCTTTTTTACCGGAACATTTGATTTTGCGACACTTACCGGTGCTGACCACACTATCTTTGAATCCGGTGCTGCCCAGAGTTTTATGGGCATGTCGGTGTTTACCTGGGCCTGTTTGTTGATCTTCATGGGTGGTGCCGGTAAATCGGCTATGTTCCCCTTCCACATATGGCTACCGGATGCCATGGAGGGTCCAACGCCAGTTTCCGCCCTCATCCATGCTGCAACGATGGTTGTTGCCGGGGTTTTCCTGGTAGCCCGTATGTTCCCGGTTTTCTTTTTCCAGGCCCCGGACGCACTGGAGGTAATCGCTTACGTGGGAGGTTTCACTTCGCTTTTCGCGGCTATCATTGCCTGTACCCAGTACGACATAAAACGGGTGCTCGCCTTCTCTACCCTATCGCAGATCGGATACATGATCCTTGCACTCGGGGTATCCGGTTACGAAGGCCATGAAGGAGTCGGATATATGGCATCCATGTTCCACCTTTTTACACACGCTTTCTTTAAGGCTCTGCTCTTCCTCGGTGCCGGCGCAATCATTCATGCCGTTCACAGCAATGTGATGCAGGACATGGGCGGCTTGAGGAAATATATGCCCATAACCCATATTACCTTCCTGATTGCCTGTCTTACCATTGCCGGCGTGCCTTTCCTGTCGGCATTCTTCAGCAAGGATGAGATCCTGGTAGCCGCATTCCACCACAACAAGCTGCTCTTCGCAGTTGAATACCTGGTTGCCGGCATCACGGCCTTCTATATGTTCAGACTCTATTTCAGCATCTTCTGGGGTAAAGACACGCATTATCACCACACACCCCATGAGGCACCAAAGGTGATGACCATTCCCCTGATGATTCTTGCTTTCGGATCGATAGTAGCCGGATATGTGCCATTCGCAAAACTGGTTACTGCTGATGGCAGACCCTTTGAATCCCACATAGATTTTGCAATAGCCATCCCATCGGTTCTAATCGGACTGGTCGGGATCGGACTCGCTATGTGGATGTACAAGAAAGAGACCAACATTCCTGAAAGAATCTCCCTTGCACTGGGTGGATTTTACAAAACGGTTTATAACAAGTTCTATATTGATGAGGTATATCTCTTCATTACCAAGAAGATCATTTTCAACTACATATCACGTCCTGTTGCATGGTTCGACCGTCATATTGTGGACGGCACCATGAACGGAATCGGTTGGATCACACTGACCAGCGCCAGGAAAATCAAAGGACTGCAATCCGGATACCTGCCGCAGTACGGTATGGTGTTCGCATTGGCAGCTATCGTGTTAGTGCTGATTTTCGCCTTCCTGGTCCGATAATGTAGAGTTAACAGCAAAAGAAGCCGACTATGAATATTCTGAACCTGTTCGTCATCATCCCGGTCCTCACGGTACTGGGTATCATGTTTGTCAAAGATTATAAGGGCGCCCGGATGACAGCGGCCGTTGGCATGTCCCTGCAGCTTGTCGCTGCTGCAGTGATGACCCTGATGTATTTTGCGCAGCGCAAGGCCGGAGCAACCGATGAGTTTCTGTTTTATACGGATCTGTCCTGGTTTAAAACCCTCAATATTCATTACATCGTGGGTGTCGACAGCATAGCGGTATGGATGATCTGCCTGGCTTCTATTGTGGTTTTTGCAGGGATTTTCGCCTCGTGGGAAGTGCAATACCTGTCGCGGGAGTTTTACATTTCTCTGATTCTGCTGGCAACCGGCGTTTTCGGGTTCTTTATCTCCCTCGATCTCTTTACCATGTTCCTGTTTTATGAGCTGGCGGTTATCCCGATGTATCTACTCATCGGAATATGGGGAAGCGGGCCTAAAGAGTATTCGGCCATGAAGCTGACCCTGATGCTGATGGGAGGATCCGCTCTTCTGGTCGTCGGTCTTCTGGGCCTCTATTTCAATTCCTCGGCTGCTGGTCCGGTAACCTTCAACCTCCTGGAACTAGCGGAAATAAACTTCCCGATAGCCATGCAGCGCTTCTTTTTCCCCTTCCTCTTCGTAGGATTCGGAATTCTTGGCGCCTTGTTTCCCCTGCATACCTGGTCGCCCGACGGACACTCCTCGGCGCCAACTGCGGTCTCCATGCTGCATGCCGGGGTATTGATGAAGCTGGGAGGATACGGCTGCCTCAGGGTGGCCATGTACCTGTTGCCTGAAGCCGCCAATGAAATGGCCTGGATATTCCTGATCCTTACCACGATAAGTGTGGTTTACGGAGCATTCGGCGCTATCTGGCAGAAAGACCTGAAATATATAAATGCCTATTCTTCAGTGAGTCATTGCGGACTTGTTCTTTTTGCACTCCTGATGATGAATAAAACTGCGATAAACGGTGCAGTTCTGCAGATGATTTCTCACGGTCTGATGACGGCCCTCTTCTTTGCTTTGATCGGCATGATTTACGGAAGGACCCACACCCGGAACGTTCCGGAAATGGGCGGCCTGATGGCAGTGATTCCGTTCCTGGGAGTATCCTATGTGATTGCCGGTCTGGCTTCCCTGGGTCTTCCCGGATTGAGCGGCTTCGTCGCTGAAATGACCGTATTTGTTGGGGCCTTTGAGCACACCGACACTTTCCACAGGGTCATCACCATTATAGCCACCCTGTCAATCGTGATTACGGCAGTGTATATCCTGAGGGTTGTGGGCCAGCTGCTGCTCGGTCCGCTTCGCGAAAAGGAGTACCTTGAATTCCCGGATGCACGCTGGTATGAGAGGCTGAGCCTGGTGGTCCTGATCCTTCCGATCGCAATCATCGGTATATATCCTGCATTTCTGTCAGGAACGCTCGCCGATGCAATCGTCCCCATTGTTGAACGCTTAACAGCCATGTTATAATAGACTTACGCCATGGAGAGCAACTCATTTTTTCTCATGAGAAACGAACTGGTCCTGGTTGGGATTGCAATGATCCTGCTGGTGGCTGAAATCTTTACCAAACCTGAAAAAAAGAAAGGGATTATCACCCTGGCTGCAGTTCTTTTCGGACTCGCCACTGTGGCAAATTTCTTTCCGGTACCGGAAGGCACTATGTTTGGCGGAAGCTTTATAACCAATCCGATGACAGTGTTCATGAAGAGCATACTGAATATCGGGGTCTTTATTGTATTTCTCCAGTCTGTGACCTGGCTTCGCAAAGAGGAGAATAACGGGAAGATTTCCGAATATTTCATTCTCGTGATTTCGACGCTTATCGGAATGAATTTCATGATTTCCTCGGGTGATTTCCTGATGATGTATATCGGGCTTGAACTGGCAACGATTCCCATGGCTGCGCTCGCTGCATTTGAGAAATTCCATGAAAAATCAGCTGAAGCCGGTATTAAACTGATTCTGACCTCGGCTCTGTCATCCGGAATCCTTTTGTACGGATTATCCTTTATTTACGGTACTACCGGCTCAATTTACTTTGTGGATATTGTTGATAAAATCGGCAGCAATCCGTTGCAGACATTCGGACTGGTTTTCTTTGTAGCCGGCATGGCTTTCAAGATCTCGCTGGTTCCTTTCCATCTCTGGACTGCTGATGTTTATGAAGGTGCGCCGATCAACATCACCGCTTATTTGTCGGTAGTTTCCAAGGGAGCTGCTGCCTTCACCTTCATGATTGTCCTGTTCAGGGTATTCTCTGCTGTTACCGAAATCTGGCAGCCTGTTCTTTATACATTATCGGTTGCCACCATGACGGTGGGTAACCTGTTTGCGATCCGTCAGAACAACATGAAGCGCTTTCTTGCCTTCTCCTCCATTGCGCAGGCGGGTTTTATTCTTCTCGGCATCATGCAGGGCGGAGAACTGGGAATGACCACCGTGGTCTATTTCATGCTGATTTATGTGTTCACCAACCTGGCTGCTTTCGGCGTGGTTTCTGCCATCTCCGACGCAACCGGAAAAGAGAATATTACCGATTACAACAGCCTCTATAAAACCAATCCGAAGCTCAGCCTGATTATGCTGCTGGCCATGTTTTCGCTGGCCGGAATCCCGCCGGTAGCCGGATTTTTCGGGAAGTTTTTCCTCTTTACCGCCGCCGGAGCCAAGGGGTACTATATCCTGGTGCTGATTGCCGTTTTAAATGCTACCATTTCCCTCTACTATTACCTTCGTGTGGTTAAGGCTATGCTGATCGACAAATCGGATGAGCCCATCGGGACCTTTAAAACTCCATGGCCGATGCGGGTAAGTCTTCTCCTTTGCGTTGCAGGTATTTTTGCCATTGGCTTTGCCAGTGCTATCTATGAGTATATTTCCAGTATCAGTTTCGGAATTAACTAATTACGATTATGCCTCTGAATCAGGGTAAACACAGCATTGAGGTTATTGACGGCACGCGTTGTACGCTTGTAGAGACCGGCATTCCCCGTCAGCGTATGGAATTTCTGAAAGAGATTCTGGAGTTTAATAAGTACGTGGTAAAAGTAGAGTCAACCGAGGAGGGAACTTTCAAACTCGGGGTCACCGACCTGGTTTTCCATGCCGTTGTAGATGTCTATAAACGCAGGCTGCATTCGCCGAACGGCAAAATAATAACCCCGGCTTACTGGCTTCAGAAAACTGACCAGCAAACCGAGGTTCAGGTTAATTATTGGATTCAGGACTGATCAGCAGCCGCCTGAAGCCTTTTTCTTAGCCGGCTTTTTCACTATCGGCTTCGGTGCTCCGGACTGATTACCCGTAACAGCAGAAGCTGCAGCAATTGCTCCCCCGCCACCCAGTGCCGATCCTGCCGCGAGCCGGAAATCATATCGGGCCATTTCTTCATTCGGATTAGTGGCTGCAGGTTTCTCAGGATTCATGACCGTTTCAACCCAATGGTTGAGCCCACCCTCCAGAACAAAATTATTCTCAAATCCAAGCTGCCGTGTAATCAGCCACGCCTGGTTTGCATCTACCGTGCCATTGCTGTATAGAATATTCGTCTTGACATCCTGATTGAGTACGTCAGCATACTCATCATTTAACAGATCCGTCAGAGGAATATTTATCGCACCGGGCAGACTGAATTTTTCAAACTCATCGGCGCTCCTCACATCGATCAACTGGATTGACGGATCCTTGTTCACCAGCATGTCGGCGAGTTCATCTGGGCTGTAATATTGCTCCCGTCCTTTAACTTCCTCGAGAAGCTGGTCAGCGGTAAGCTTGTAGGGATGGGTTGTATTCTGGGGAACTGCCGCAATGAGCAGCCCCAGGCTGACAACCGAAATGGAAAGTATTACTCGTGGTTTCATGTTTATTCAGATTTAATATTCTTCGCGTGGAAATTTTTTCTCTGCCCATTCGGCAACGTAAAACATCCCGATGGCAGCAAGAATCAGGCCTAAAGCAAACAGTCCGTCAGAAACTCCGATAGATTCGCTGAGTTTCGGGCTGCCCTTGAATCCGGCCATGTAGAGTTTATCCCACAGGCCGTAGGTTTCGGAAAAAAGTATCACACCGATAAAGAGGCCACCAATGAAGACCATGGCATCCAGTTTACCGATTGCAGCTCCGCAGAAGCTGGTACCCGGACAGAATCCTCCGATAATGAATCCGGCGCCCATCACAACACCGCCAACAATGGCCGAGGGAATGTAGGCAGGGTTCACGTAAACCAGGTCGAGATCGATCCATCCGAAGAGGCTCATGAACAGCAGTCCGAGCATAGCCGTAATCGCTGCCGTAAAAAAGACTTTCAACACAACCGTATCATACCCGTAAAATACGCCGGCAAGTTTGCGGCTGGAAGAAAAGCCGCTGCTTTCCAGTACAAGTCCAAAGCCTATTCCGATTAGGAAGGCCAGAAGGAAATTTGTGTTTTCCGATATAATTTCATTGACTACTAAGGGTCCCATGGTATGTCATTTTTAGGTTAGATCCAGTTTTTACGGAAAAAGTAAGCCAGCATAAAAGCTGTACCGAAAATAGCGGCCATTGTGATGAAGCCTCCGACTGAAATAACAGCCATGCCGCTTAAGGCGGAGCCGCTCGTGCATCCCCGTCCCAACTGGGAGCCGAAGCCGAACAGTATTCCTCCGGTAGCCGCCATCAGGAGCCGTTTGCGTGAGGTGATTTTCGGACTGTGCTCAACCTTTAGCTTCAGCCGGCCCCATAGAGCGCCTGACAGAAATCCGCCGACCAGCACTCCTGCCATCTGAAAAACCAGCCAGTTTTTCAGCGGGCTGCTGTGCTGTTTGGCATATTCGCTGTAATAGGCATTTTTTTGCACGTGGGCAGGTGCAATTACATCAGTTGCAGCCACGATCACGCTTTTAACCGCGCCGCTGGCACCCAGTCCGCGGCCGGCAACATAATTGGCTGCAATCAGCACCAGGCCGAGCAGCACACCCCCCAGGTATGGATTCAGGTACTTGCGGGAGCGGTCTTGTTTTGTAGATTCCATAGTATGTTATGTTACTTAGTTTCGTTTTAGTCTCGTTGAGTCCCCGGCCTGAAGGCCGGGGTTACTGATGTCTCCGAATAATACTAACTGATCTTTCTTCTTTTATCCTTCTTTCGCCATTCGCCTTTTTTCTTTCGCCTTAATACAGCCATCTACTCGCCTGCCCAGCATAAGCCAGAATGAACCTCAGCATGATTCCGCCGAAAATGACCAGTATCGGAGGAATATAATAAGGAATCTTGAACTTGAGCAGTTCAAGAGATTCAAGAATTGCCGGAAGAATAAGCCCGATGGCCACAACCAGCATCCAGAAGACTGCCGTATAAGGGCCGCCAAGGAAGAGGTTGGCCGCATCAATCTGCACTTGCGTGCTTGCCAGAAAGCCCATGAACATATGGACGATCAGGAATAATTCTATTCCGATAAGGAGCAGGTCCGTCCGGGCTATGGATTTTCGCTCCTCATGGTTGCGTGAGAACAGGATAATGGTTGCCGCCCCGGTTGACAGGCCGGAGACCAGGAAGAGCGGGCCAAGTATGGAGGTGTTCCAAAGCGGACGGGCATTAAAGGCTGAAAACAGAATGCCTGTGTAAACCCCAAGGATGACCGCATAAAAGATTGTCACCCAGGCCAGAACCTTTTTATACTTTATAAAGAAAATCTCCAACTCTTTAAGCCATTGATATTTCCAATCCCATCGGGGAAATACCTGCCGGATATTCAGGGCGGCCCAGATAAAAGAGATAGGGGTTATAATCATCAGAGTCCAGGCACCCCATGACATAGGTGATTCAAGCCGGATTACCGTGTACAATCTCCAGAAGAACAACTTATGCTTCAGATCCAGAAACAGGGCAAACAACCCGAGGATCAGCAGGATGGGAACAATTAGAGGAGCGATGTTAACGGCTGTGGGGTACTCCTTTTCCTTTCCACGGATCACAAAATAGGCTGCAAAAAACAGGATTCCTGCAGCCAGGCCTCCAAGAAAAAGATATAATGGAATCTGCCAGTGCCAGATATGCAGGTAGGGATCGATATTGGGATTCATCCTGCCGCTGACAATAATTTCTTCACGCATGGTATTATCAGGTTTAGATTAGGAAATAGAGTTGCGGGTTGGTCCCTGCTTCCGGAATCAGGGTCTTGTACTTGCGTATCTTTAGGATCTCGGATACCGGACTCTTTGGGTCATCGAGATCACCGAAATACATGCATTTGGTTGGACAAGCAGCCACGCAGGAGGGCATAAGCCCTTTCTCCACCCGATGGATGCAGAAGGTGCATTTATCCACATAACCATCTGGATGTGAATATCTTGCGTCATAAGGACAGGAAGTAATACAGGCACCGCAGCCGATGCATTTGTTATGGGTAACGGTTACGATCCCGCCTTTTTCATAATGACTGGCTCCTGTTGGGCAGCAACGGACACAAGGCGAATTCTCGCAGTGGTTGCAACGCTCAGAACGAAGTTCCAGCTCAAGCTGTGGGTAGGTTCCGTCAGTGACCTCAACAACCCAGTCACGGCAGTATCCGATTGGAACATTGTTCTCGGTCTGGCAGGCAACTACACAGTCACTGCAACCGACACACTTTTTTGTATCAACAGCCATCGCATATCTCATGACTTAACCTCCTTCAAATCAGTGATGAAAGTGACAAAATTGCCGCGCATTCCGGTTCCGCCCATGGAGGGATCAACCAGAACCGTGGTAATTAGCGCTGTATCGCTGGCACCCCGCCCAAAACAACGGGTCATTTTCTTTTGATCATGGCCAAAACCGTGGACCATGTAGACAGAATCATGCCGGATCCTTTCCGTTATTCGTACCCGAATCGGGAATTGTGAAATCCTATCATCCTGATTTTTCAGATGAATATATTGATCCGTTGTCAATCCCCATTCTTTGGCGACCTTTGGATGGATCCAAACGGTATTCTCATCCATAAGGTCTGTAAGATTAGGATTATTTGAGGTGCGGCTGAATGTGTGCATGGGAGCCCTGCCATAAATCAGCCGGTAAAATCCGGTTTGAGGCTCCTCGTGTGCGGTATAAACAGGCATGGGACCGAAACCGTAAGCTTCCAAATCGGTAGAATACAATTCAATTTTACCACTGGTTGTTGTGAATTCAGCGGCTTCACCGGGCGCAAAATACAGATCATCGTTGGATCTCTCGAAAGTCTTAACCCCGATTTTTTTCATTTCATCAAGGCTCGATCCCAGTTGTTTAAGCTGCCATTCCAGCATTTCCTCAATATCCTTCCAGGGAAAGAAGTGTCCCAAATCCATGCGGTTAGCGAGTTCTTTTGCCATCCACCAGGCCGGTTTTGTATTGTACTTCGGCTTGAGGGCAGGCATTCTCAGGGCAATCTGAGGCTTACGGTGTGCACTGACCCTGATGTCATCATACCTTTCGAGATAGGTGCACTCCGGTAAAACAACATCTGCATACCCGGTGATCTCCATAGGCATGGTATCTACCACCACCAATAAATCAAGGCTCTCAATTGCTTTCCGTGTGATCGACTCGTCGGGCATTGTCAGGATAAGGTTGGTACCGTTTACAATCCAGGCTTTGTAGCGGAAGTCACGTGCCGGATCCGGTATACTGAAATCAACAACGGCATTGGCAACAGGCTGGTCTGCCAGGGGGTACAGGTCTCCAATGATATCCCTCCATCCTATTTTTACTTCCGGATAATGGGGATGTGGAAATGCGGGTACCGTCTGGCTTTCAGGCTTGTAGAATCCGCCACGGCGACCCCAGGAGCCCATAAGGGCATTGAGTATGGCAACAGCCCTCAATCGTTGCACATCATCACCATACCAGGTAACATGCCTGCCGGGATGAATGATAACGGAAGGTGATGCGTTAGCCATCTCCCGTGCAGTGTCGCGGATAACCTGGGGATGAATGGTGGTTATTCCATAGGCCCACTCAGGAGTCATGGTCTTGACGTGTTCCTGAAGTTTGTCGAGACCCACTGTGTTCTTCTCGACATAATCTTTGTCATACAGCCCCTCTTCGATGATTACATGGATCCAGGCAAGAAGCAAAGCAATGTCTGTTGCCGGTTTAATCGGTAACCAGTACTTTGATTTACTTGCAGCCGTAGAAAAACGCGGATCAACGGTAATTATGGTAGCCCCTTTGTCAATGGCATCCGACATTTCCTGGACCTGGCCATTATGCATGTTTTCACCGATATGAGATCCGATCAGCACGAGGCATTTGGTATCGCGAATATCAGTTCTCTCCGGCGACTCCACCACTTCTCCGAAAGTTGCCAGAAAAGCGGCTTCCCTCGGGCCCTTGCACTGTGCATAGGATGGAGCAGCACTCGTATTGGAACCCATCGCCTTTAACAGCGAACCGAAATATTTTCCACCCGACCCGTGAGAAAACAAAGCAACGGATTCGGGCCCACTGGCAGCTACTACCTTTTTAAGTTTATCAGCAATATACTGTAAGGCTTCATCCCAGGTTGCCTCGCGAAACGTCTCCTTACCACCTGCAACAGTTCGGATTAATGGAGTTTTCAACCGGTCCTCATCATTGTACATCCCCACCCCGCCGGTTCCCCGCGGGC
>CAYQFT010000023.1:21463-31968 GCA_964416825.1 uncultured Porphyromonadaceae bacterium | reverse complement strand
GGGGCACAAGGGCACAGGGGCACAAGGGCACAAGGGCACAAGGGCACAAGGGCACGGGGGCACAAGGGCACAAGGGCTTAAAGTCTTACAGTCTAAAAGTCTTATAGTCTGACAAAAGCTTTAATAGTCGCCAACTGAGTGCCTACGCTTTCACCGTACGGGGCAATCAGGTATTCGCCAGCGGCGGCGGGGACTATGAAGGTTTCGGCGTAGTGGACCACGAATGGGTCAAACTTGTTTTCCGGTGAGGTTACGATGGCCTCGCGTCCTTCCACCAGATTAAGCACGTTAACCGTCCCCCCGGTATTGTGAAGAACCGGTCCGGTGAACCAGTGCCTTCGGGTTTCGATAAATTCAAGATCATGAAGGCCTGTCTTCTCTTCCCTCCATCCGTCACCGGAGGTCAGGGGTTCAATCGGGCTTACCAGTTCACTCCGGACAAATTCCGTACGGCGATACCATTGTATCACCCGGGCGCCATGATCAATATTAATGGGACGGGGCTTCCCATCGAGGCCAAGCCGGGCCCAATCCCAGAGCTTGAAGGTAAAAATATAGGGTGTAGCGCTGATTTCCAGCACCATGGCATTTTTCCCGGAGCAATGGACGGTTCCGGCCGGAATGAGAAAATGGTCATGCTTTTTGGCCGGCCAGATATTCACAAACTGTCCGGCCTGGAATTCCGGTCCACCGGCATTGGCCTCCCTGAGAGCACCAATCATTTTTTCAGGATCCGCGTCATCCCGGATCCCGAGATAAACCGTAGCATCCTCCCCGGCATCCAGCAGATAATAACTTTCATCCTGGGTATAATCCATCCCGAATTTTTCCCGGATATAGGAGGTCAGGGGATGGACCTGCAGGCTTAAGTTTCCGCCGCCCATTGTATCGAGAAAGTCAAAACGTATGGGGAATTCCTTTCCAAAACGTTCCAGTATACCTGCGCCCAGCAGATTCCGGCTTTCAAATAACACGAGATTCATGGCCGGGGTCTCAAACAGAACTCCGTCCACGTTGAAAAGCAGGCTATTTTCCTCTGGCACGCAATCAAAGCACCATGCGTAATTGTCGGCTTCCGGGCTAAGACCGCACACCTTTTTCATCCACTGCCCGCCCCAGGGCCCGGGATCGAAGTAGGGAACCACCCGGAAAGGTCTGACAGAACATTTCCGAAGGCCGGCTTTGTAGGAGGAAGAGGAGAGCATTTTAGGGTCACCTTCGCAGTTCGTGTCAAGAAAATAATCGACCGCTCCGTATAATTCTTCCTTCAGCCGGTCACATACACGCCAATCGACGAAATAACCTCGTTTATACTGATAATTGAAGGCCTGCTCATGATCATCAACCCCCAGGCCGGTTACACGGTTTTTACGCATCCGGAGCTGAATCTCCCAGCGTGCCATATCCGCATAAATCAAAAGATCCCGCGAGACTGCAACAATGCTTGCGGCAGGACCAAATATCACTATGGTGCCGCTGCTTAATCCCGATATCTGTTCCCGACACTGATCCAGCCTGGGTGTATCCAGGAAATCCAGCATAACCCGTTTCGTCATGAAGCCGAAAATGGCATCATCTGTCACATCGGGATACGTAATCTTTTCGATCTCCGCGTCCGGCTTAAACGCTTTCCGGGAATCAATGAGAAGATCGGGGTTAAGAAATCCGATGCCTGCCAGCAGATCCTCATACAGGATTCCCGTATAGCATTCGATGACAATAACTTTCAGGGCTTTACCAGCAACTGCCGGATCCTGAAGCAACTGGGTGGCAATTGAGCTCCAGCCATGAGAGAGGTTGGCTTCGAGGGAAATGGATGGGGTGAGGTCGTAGTTGGAGTGCATTCTTAACCCTTTAAGGCAGAGGGCAGAAGGCAGAAGGCAAAAATTTGCCTTCTGCCTTCTGCCTTCTGCCCTGTTATCGCATCATTTCTTCAACATCGGCCACCGTCTTCGGCACCGGCTTGCCCAGCACCCTGCCGCCTGTTTCGGTTACAAGTACATCGTCCTCGATCCGTATTCCGCCGAAGTCCTTGTATTTTTCTACCTCGGAATAGTTTATGAATTCCTTGTGCATTCCTTCAGCTTTCCACTGGTCGATGAGCGCCGGGATAAAGTAACAGCCGGGTTCAACGGTAAGGACAAAGCCCGTTTCGAGCCGCCGGCCCAATCTGAGGAAGGCAAGGCCAAACTGGCTGGCCGGACGGATCTCATCGTCATATCCGACGTATATCTGGCCGAGGTTTTCCATGTCATGGACATCGAGGCCCATCATGTGCCCGAGCCCATGAGGAAAGAAAAGGGCATGAGCGCCTGCAGCCACTGCATCGGCCATGTTTCCTTTCATAAGGCCGATCGATTTGAGGCCTTCGGCCAGCGTTTGCGCGGCCATCAGGTGGATATCCCGGTATAATGCGCCCGGCTTTATGGCCTCTATGGCTTTCATGTTGGCTGCCAGAACAGCCTCATAGACCGGTTTCTGGCGTGCATCGAATGTACCCCCGACGGGCATTGTCCGGGTGAGGTCGGAGGCATAATGCATACCCGTTTCACAGCCGGCATCGACAACCAGTAACCGGCCTTTTTGCAGGTGCTGGCTATGGTCGTGATTATGAAGGGTTTGTCCGTTCATGCTAAGGATTACCGGAAACGAAACCGGGCCCCCGTTTGCCATGGCAATCCCTTCGATCGTACCCGCAATCTCCTGCTCCCATACACCGGGTTTGGCCATTTTCATCGCGGTAGTGTGCATCAGGTATGCCGTGTCGATGGCTTTCTCAATTTCCGAAATCTCGCCCGCGTCCTTTACGGATCGCTGAGCCACCACTGCCTTTATCAGGGTTAATGATGAGTTTGCCTTAAGTTCCGCAGCCGGGATTTTTAGAAGACGCTCCAGCTCCAGGCTGGTTTCGCCCCGGTAGGGAGGCAGAAAATGCATCTTCCGGCCTTGTGCAAGCGCTTTCGAAATTGCAGGCTCCAGGCCGCTGTAGGGTGCGGTATGAGTAACCCCCACCCCCGCAGCCAGATCCCTGACTGAAGGCAATACTCCCATCCAGATGATATCATCCATATCCACATCATTCCCGAAAATCCAATCCTCGCCCGCATCAAGGTCAATCACACCGGCCAAACCGGGATGGTCCAGTCCGAAAAAATAAAGAAAGGTGCTGTCCTGGCGGAAATGGTACTGATTTGCCGGGTAATTGAAAGCGGCATCCACGTTTCCTGGCAGAAGAATGATCCCACTTTTGATATCCCGCCTGAGCCGGGCTCTGCGGTTGCTGTATACGGTTGCGTCAAACATCGGAATTAAAATTAAAGTGTGAACGAAGATACATTTTTCCTATTTTAATCCTGATATTTCGCCATGCCCTACCGACGATTACCAACTACCGATGTGGCCCGGCTGAATGCACTGCATGCATCAGCCCGGATGGCCGGAATTACGGATCCGGGCCAACTGGCTTTTTCCATTGAACATCTACATCCTCTGCGAAATCTTGTGACCAGGCTTGAAGGAGCCAAGCACCTCCAAAACCAGGCACGAAACAGTCGTGTCATGTTTAACCGAACTTATCAGCCTACGCTCCAGAAGACGCGTCTGTACCTCTCCCATTTTATCCAGGTACTAAATCTGGCCATCCTGAGAGACGAAATCCCGGCAACTGCCCGGCAGTTCTACGGTCTTGACACAAACGAAGGCCGACTGCCTGAGTTACGGACAGATAAAGATATCCTGGAGTGGGGCAAGAAAATCGCTGAAGGCGAGGCTAACCGTATCAAATCTGGCGGCATGCCTGTTATGATGCCCAATATCAGCAGGGTACGCGTGTGGTATGACAAGTTCCGCGATGGCTATTATTCGCAGGTTACTTCCGCAAAATCAATAGAACGCGCTGATAATCTCATTTTCGAAGTACGCAAAGAAGTGGATGCTCTGCTGGCCAGGGTGTGGGACGAGATTGAGGCGCACTTCCGGAAATTGAATGAGGAAGAAATGCGCGAACGGTGCGCGGAGTATGGGGTGGTTTATGTGAAGAGAAGAGGGGAGATGTAGACTATAAATCTATCAGTCTCCTACTTCAACAAGCCGCCGAGTTCCTTCTTCAGCGTTTCAAATTCTTCCTTCTTAAATCCCATTGAATTAAGCACCAGCCGGCTCTCTTTGTCGAAGAGGTAATTACGCGGAATAAAACGGGTGGCAAATTTGTTATAGACCTCCTTCTTTTCATCCAGATAGAATGGCATGGTGAATTTCTTCTTCTCAACGAAGGGGGCTACTTTTTCGGCAGGCTCTTCACGGTCGATAATCAGGAGCATGAAATCCTTGTTATTCTTGTATTTAGCCCAGATATCGCTCTCAACAAATGGGAGCTCCGTATTGCAGGGGCCGCACCAGGTGGCAAAGAAGTTGATCAGTACTACCTTACCGTAAAGGTCATCCGACGTGACCGTTTTCCCGTCGAGGGTTTTCAGGGTGAATTCGGGCATGTCATCCCCAAGCTTGAGCAGGTTGGTGGTGTCGGTTACCTGGGCTGTGAGGGGGAGTGCTGCGAGGCACAGGAGGAGGGAGAGGGTTGCGAGGTGTTTCATGGTTGCTGGTTACTGGTTACTGGTTGCTGGTTACTGGTTCCGGTTACTGGTTCCGGTTTGGGTTTGGGTTTGAGGTATTGGGTTTGAGGTTCGGGGTCGCCTTTGACTCACCCTATACCCTAAACCTCATACCTCATACCCAATTGGCACATTGGCACATTGGCACATTGACTAATTGGCACATTCATCATGCACCACTGTTTTTGTTTTTTGGTAAAAGTAATAAATTGCCCCAACTGCGATCAAGGTGGCCGGAAATGCCCAGAGCCAGGCTGACGGACCTGAACCCAGCTGGTCGAGCTGATCGGGGCTGAAGCGATCGGGATAAATATAGGTTGCCGTTACCGGCATAAAGTTGTTGATAAAGTGCGCAATGATGGCGTACCACAGGTTCCCCGACCAGAAAACGAGATACCCGAAGAGGAGCCCGAGAACCAGCCGGGGAAGAAACCCGTAAAACTGCATGTGAAAGGCGGAAAAGATGATGGCCGTTACCAGGATCGCCCAGTGCGGGTTTCTGAACCATTTGATCATCAGTTTCTGAAGCACTCCGCGGAAAAAGAACTCCTCCCCGAAAGCCGGGAGGAGTGCGATCATCAGGACGTTGATGAGGTATCCGCCAAACGTATTGACCGTAAGAAAAGCGGTGGTCATGTCTCCGGCCTGTGCCTCGGTACGCTGCATCCAGCGTTCGAGTCCCGACAGGAATCCGGGCAGCTGCAAACTTTCGTTGAGCATGGCCAGAAGGTTGAGTGCCGGAAGAACGGAGATCAGGATAATAAAAACCAGTCCGGCTCTTTTTTCGTCGGGCTTTTTGTCAACCTCAAGGTATTTCCATGAATTGCGTGCCATAAACCAGCCGATCACGATCGGAGGAACGATAAAAAGGCCGAAGGCCTGGGAAATCTGAAGGTATTTCAGCAGGGGGACCGTATCGGGATTTGTGCTGTCGAGGCCGCTCATCAGGGACGAAAGCGGCACTTGAAAAAGAAAAATCGCAGGAATAAGGGAAAGGAGCGAAATAACGATAAAGGAGATCAGCGTGATCAGGATGGCGAAAAGGAGTTGCACCAGGGGGTGACGGGAGGCTATATAGCTGGGTTCCATAGGGAGCGAAAATAGTAAAAATGTTCAAGCCGGCCGGGGTAGCAATCTACCGCCGACCGGCCGGAACAATAAAACCAGCCAACCCGGGATCAGATCCCGCCGGCTGGCTGGTTCCTGGTAACCCGGGAAAGTCCCTCGGGCGTCATGATAAACAGGTCGCCGGCCAGGTTTCCCGACCAGGTATCCTCGGTATTATCTACTGCATACAGCAGGTGTTTCATGGTTTTATCCAGGTAAATCCTGGTTCCCTCCGGAATGTTGATGATGACCTCCAGCTCCTGGGCATGGAACCGGTTCCGTGCCGTAAGGCGATAGATCGGTTCAAGCACCAGGGTGGTATCGGAGAACTGATAATTGTACAAAATATCTCCGGCATTGCGCTTGGCTGCATCATAGTTGGGTCCGCGTGCAATTTTCCTTATACTGATTCCTGCCACGCTATCCCGGGTGTTTTCAATCCTGATGTTGGGCTTAATCAGGAGGCTCACCGAATCGTTCACTTTTGACATGCGGAATTCGCTGTGGTAATCAAAGGAACTGATCCGGGTTTCGTCGTCATATTCAGGGGAGGGCAATGACTTGATCAGTAGTGTTTTCCCCTGAGGAATCATCAATTCCGATTCCTGCTCAACCTGTCCGCGGTTTGAATACTGCATCCCTTCATTGATTCCGATCACCAGCAGCACGATCAGGGCTATCACCCATACACCGAATGAACTGATTCCCACGGATCTGTCATTAGCCCTGAACCGGAAGATCAGTTTGGAAAGGCCGTATATCAGGCCCAATACCGGAATGGCAACCAGGAGAAGCAGTGCGATAAAAGCAATGGTTCCACCGGCGGGAGTGACAAAAAAGTCAAAAACGTCATTCAGCTTAAACATGCTGTCGTTCCATGCAGAATCCATGAACCAGGTGCTGCCGCCCACCGCAAGGGCGATGAGGGAGGCCAGAATTGCGATACCGGCAATGGCAAAGGAGCCGAGTATGATGAATCCGATGATCTTGAAAAAGAGCAGTACAATTTTTGCGATCGCCCGAATAAAGCGGCCAATAAAGCCACCGTTTCGTCTTCTTGAAACAGCTACGCCACCGCTGGTTTCGGTTCTCCGGTATTCCTGACGGACCTTTTTCTCGATATTAAAAACATTGACATCTTCACCAGACATCTCCAGTTTTTCGGCAGCTGTGCGAGCCTCCGGGATGACAGCCCAGAGGAGGAAGTAAACGAGCAGGCCCGTGCCGTAAGCCATGGTGAATACCACAAACAGGATTCGCACAAAGACGGGATCAATATTGAGGTAGGCCCCCAGACCCGAGCATACCCCGGAGATGATCTGATTGTCGGAATCACGGTACATCCTGCGTCCGCGGCGGCCCGGTTCTCTTGTGTAGGCTGCCGGTTCCGCATCCGGAACCTCCTCCTCAATCTCTTCGGGTTCACCCATGATGTCGATAATCTCCGTAGCGTCGGCAAAATTCAGCGACTCTTTGTCGGCAGAGATTTTCCCCTGAAAGAGTTCTGCCATGCGGGTTTCTATATCAGCAAGGATTTCAGACCGCCCGGGAATGGAAGTAAACCGTGCATCGAGCTGGTCGAGGTAGTTCCGTAACAGGTCGTAAGCATCTTCATCCACATGAAAGACCACTCCGCCCAGATTTATTTTGATTGATTTTTTCATGACGGAGTTAGGATTGATGGTGATGAATCAGGCTGACCGCTTTGACAAGGTCCTCCCAGGAGGAGTCCAGATCTTTCAGAAAATCCCTGCCCTGATCGGTCAGTTTATAGTATTTCCGGGGTGGGCCCTGCTGCGACTCTTCCCACCGGTAACTCAGCAGTCCTGCATTCTTCTGGCGGGTAAGGAGCGGATATAAAGTCCCCTCCACTACGATCAGCCTGGCCTCCTTCAGTCTCCTTAAAATGTCGCTGGCATAGCAATCCTGCTGGTTCAGCACTGTCAGGATGCAATACTCCAGGACACCCTTTCTCATCTGCGCCTTGGCATTTTCAATTTTTTCAGTTTCCATAACGATTAATATTTATCTCTCTTTAAAGATCCGAGTCCGGATATATTCTTGTGCAATTCAGGCTCGCCCCGGTACTTAACCGAACCGGCTCCTGAAATTGAAACATCCAGTTTTTCCGTTGCATACACCCTTGCGCTGCCGGCTCCGCTCATATCAATCTCTGTATCCTTGGTTATCAGGTCGAACGCATCAAAATCGCCTGCTCCGGAGAGCTGGATCCTTAGTTCGTCAACCTTTCCGCGCAGGTCGCATTCCGATGCACCGGCAAGATCCAGTTTCAGCTGGCGCCCCTCAATCGCGAAATCGATCCTTACCGCACCCGAGGCCAGAATACCGAGGCTCTCAAAATGAAGGGTTGAATCGGCAGTGACTTTGACTGCCCCGCCTAAATCCAGTTTTTCGAGGTCCTGAACCCCGATGAAGAGGTTCTTTTCCCTGGCCTGCAGGATATTGATCTTGGTTTCGATTCTGAGGGTATTGCCATCCTCTGTTACTTTCGTGATTTCGAGGAGGTTTTCATCCATCTCAAGACGGAGGGAAGGCTTGTCGGTCTGCTCCAGAATAATGTTGAAGTTGCCGTTAACCACCAAACGGGTGAACTTACCGATATCCTCTGTCCGCGTTTCGACGCGGCCATTTCCAACGATGCCGCCCTGACAGGCAATAGCGATTATAGCAAGCAGAACGATCGTAAGGATCATTCCGATGGTTGTTAGTACTTTTCTCATGGCTGGCCTCCTGTCAGAAATAGTGGGATCCGGTCTTCATCTCCGAAATCTGGTCCGGGGTTTGAGCCACCGGAAGAGCGATCCAGAGAATGATATAGAGCAGGAAACCAAAGCCCATGAACAGGGCAATAACCATCAAAATGCGGATAAGCAGCGGATCGGTGTTGAAATACCATGCCATTCCGGAGCAAACGCCACCCAGCGGCTTGTCATCGGGGTCCCTGTACATCCTGCGGCTTCTGCGGCCTCCGGTGTACCTTCCCGATCGGGGATTTGAATAACGATAACCGGCATCCTGCCTTCCGCTGATGTCTTCCGGGTTGCCCAGAACCTTAAGCACTTCACGTACATCGTCGACAGAAATTACCTGACGAAGAGGTTTCAGCCGCTCGGTGAAATGTTCCGACATGCGGAGTTCGAGATCGTGGATCACTTCCCGACCGTCTGTGGATGACAAAAACTGCCGTTCTACGGCTGTCAGGTAGTCCCTGAGAATTTCATAGGCGTCGTCATCTATGTTGAAGATGGTTCCCGCCAGATTAATTTGAATTGTTCTTTTCATAACCTACTAGTTTTATTGTTCAGAATACTTGTCTTAACCCTGTTGTTTCCTTTGCAAAGATATGCTATAATTTCAGTATCTTGTATCACATAGTAGTAAATTATTTTTCAACTTCCTGATAATCAGTCAGAAAATTTTCAATAAAAAAGCCGGCAGGTAGCCGGCTGGGTAAAAAATCGGTAAAAAAGATCGGATTTTCTATTCGATAACCTCGATCCAACCATACGGATCGGGGATATCTCCGGTCTGAATTCCGGTCAATTGCTCGTAGAGCCGTTTAGAAACGGCTCCTGGCAACCCATCCTTGCTGATCGTGTAGGTTTTCCCGGTCTCCTCGTCGACAATGGACTTAACAGGACTGATGACCGCAGCGGTTCCGCAGGCACCAATCTCTTCAAAGGATCCCAGTTCCTCCACCGGTACCGGGCGCAGTTCAACTTTCATTCCCATGTCGGCAGCGATCTGCTGGAGGGCCTTGTTGGTTATACTGGGCAGGATTGAGTGCGAGTTCGGTGTGATATAGGTATTGTTCTTGATGCCGAAGAAATTGGCTGGACCGGCTTCATCGATATAGGCTTTCTCTTTGGCGTCAAGGAAAATGGCAGATGCAAAGCCCTTTTTATGCGCCACATCAAGAGCCTGAAGGCTGGCAGCATAGTTTCCGCCGACTTTTATATGGCCGGTGCCGAGCGGGGCGGCCCGGTCATACTTGCGCGTGATCATCAGGTTAACGGGCATAAATCCCTCTTTAAAATAGGGCCCTACCGGAGAGACAAAAATCATGAACAAATACTCCGTTGCAGCTTTAACGCCAACCTGTGCGCCGGATCCGATCAGGAGCGGACGTATGTAAAGGGATGCGCCGGATCCATAAGGCGGGACAAAACGCTTGTTCATTTTCACGGCTGTAATCATGGCCTGATGAAAAATGTCATCGGGCACCTCTGCCATTAAAACCCCCTGCGCTGAGGTACGCATGCGCGCCGCGTTGTCCTTCCATCTGAAGACCCGGATTTTTCCGTCGCGGCCCATAAAAGCCTTCAGCCCTTCAAAAGCTTCCTGGCCATAATGGAGGGCCGTGGCAGCCATATGCAGATTTATAAATTCCGATGAAGAGATTTCCATCTCTCCCCATTTGCCGTCACGGTAATAACACCGAACATTGTAATCGGTTTTGATGTAACCGAAGGGCAGGGATTTCCAATCGAGATTTTCCATATATTGCCTGAGCTGATTAACGTTTAGAAAAATATCAAAATTACTGAAAAAAGAGATGCACGAGCTGATTTTCGTCACGAATAACCGCCATAAATTATCGGAAATCCGGCAGATTGCCGGACCGTTTTTCCGAATTAACAGCCTGGCTGAGATTGGCTTTACGGAAGAGATTGAAGAGACCGCCGATACCCTGGAAGGGAATGCACTCATTAAAGCGCGGCATATTCATGCGCTGACCGGAGCCGACTGTTTTGCCGACGATACCGG
>CAYQFT010000023.1:2607-21453 GCA_964416825.1 uncultured Porphyromonadaceae bacterium | reverse complement strand
AGGTATGCCGGGGAAAAGGCCACGTATGCCGACAATGTCAATAAATTGCTGGCTGCGATGGATGGCATGGAAAACCGGAGAGCCAGATTCCGGACAGTCATTGCCCTGATTCTGGAAAACCGGGAGTTCCTTTTTGACGGAACGGTAGACGGCACCATTATAGGGGAATCAAGGGGCAGCGAAGGTTTTGGCTATGATCCGGTATTCCTGCCGGATGGCCATTCCGAGACCTTTGCGGAAATGGATGCCGTCAGTAAGAATGGCATATCGCACCGGGGACGGGCAGTTGAAGCCCTGATACTCTTCCTCCGTGAAAAAGGCAATAAAACAGGGGATAGCGGGTTATAGCATATATGAAAAAGTTACTGTTCCTATCGTTGCTGATAGGCCTGGCCCTGCCTGCCCGGCCGCAGGTCCGCGTCGGGGAATGGCAGGACCAACTGTCATTCAGCCAAGCTATTAGTCTGGTTGAGGCCAGAGGGATAATCTGGTGTGCCACCCGCAGCGGACTTTTCTCTTATGATCCGGCATCGGAGGAGATTTCTAAATGGTCAAAAGTAACCGGACTGAGCGATGTGGAGATTGCCTGCCTGGCATTCAGCGAAGAGAACAACACGCTGATTATCGCATATTCCAATTCAAACATCGACCTTCTCAAAAACAACCGGATCATCAACGTTCCCGATATCAAGCGGAAATCCATAACCGGAAGCAAGCGGATCAACAGCATTCAGGTGGAAGGTGACGAAGCCCTCCTTTCCTGTGGTTTCGGTATTATCCGGTTAAATATTCCCAGAAATGAGGTTGCATCCACCTATTATATCGGGCCGGAAGGGTCTCATATCGAGGTATTTGAAACTTTGTTCTTTCATTATGACTCCATTTTTGCCGCAACGGAGCGGGGTATCTACCGGGCTTCAAAGTATGATCCCGACCTTGAAAACTACCGGAACTGGCAGCCGGTGCCTGGCCAGCCTTTCCGCGGGGAAAGTTTCAATCACATGGCTTATGACGGATCGACCCTTTGGGCATCGCACCTGAGCACCACCGGGGGCCTGGATTCGATATTCACCTACGACGGGTATATGTGGAAATGGTTCCCCCGGTATTATAATGATATCCGGCGCATGCGGTTTCAAAAGGATCAGCTGGTTGTTGTGAGTTCCTACCAGATTAATTTCCTGGGCACCGATGGCACCCAATACCGGCATATCGATCATTTCGGAACCGATATCATTAACCCCGGAGATCTGCTGCTCGATGCATCGAACCAGTGCTGGATTGCTGACCGGGATTTTGGTCTGATATATACATCTGATTACCAGGATTATAAACGGATCCGGCCTGAAGGTCCCTGGGACCGGAAAACCTTTTCGCTGACGGTGGCCGGTGATGACCTCTGGATTGCCTCAGGAGGTTTTGACGCATCCTGGAACAACATCTGGAATATCAGTGGAGTGTCTGCCAGGATAAACGGTACCTGGACCCCGATAAATCCCTTAACCGAGCCTGCTCTCGGACCCATCCGGGATATTATCAGCATCATAGCGGTCCCCGGCGAGCCCGGTCATCTTTATGGGGCTACCTGGGGATTCGGTGTGGTGGAATTCCGGGATGGCAAATACGTTGGAGTATATAATGATACCAATACCGGAGGAGCATTACAGAGTGTTTTCCCGGGAAATCCCTATATCCGGATCGGAGGAATGGCCTTCGATTCGAAAAATAATCTTTGGGTGACCAACTCAAGCGTCCCCTCGCCGGTTTCAGTCAGGAAGAGCGACGGCACCTGGAAAAGCTTCTCTTACGGGCAATATCTTGCCGATGCGTTCTCCGGGCAGATTGTGATTACCGCAGGTGATATCAAATGGGTGCAGATGCCGAAGGGTTTAGGACTCTATGCTTTTTCTAATGGTGCTAACCTCGACGATGTATCTGACGACCGGTTCGTTAAAGTGCCGGTAAGTGTACTGGGGCCGCAGAATCAGGTTAAGATCATTAATGATGTGTATTCAATGGCCGTTGACCTTGATAACCGGCTCTGGGTTGGGACGAGCAACGGAGCCATCGTCTACTATGCGCCTTCAAGGGTTTTTACGGATAACGAGTTTTATGCCTCCCAGCCTTCTGTGGATCAGGGAGATGAATTGTATCATCCGTTACTGGGGACCGAAATTGTTACGGCTATTGCGGTGGATGGAGCCAACCGGAAATGGTTCGGAACCCGTAATTCCGGGGTTTACCTGACCAATCCCGAAGGGACTCAGCTCATTCAGTCCTTCAACACAACGAATTCACCTCTTTTATCAAACGTAATTGTATCTATTTCCATCAACCATGAATCGGGTGAGGTCTTTTTCGGAACTGAAGCCGGAGTTGTTTCGTATCGCGGAACTGCCACGCGCGAAGATCTTTACAAGGGTCCGGTTTATGCTTTCCCGAATCCGGTTCGCCCGGGCTATACCGGCCCGATCACCGTGAAGGGGGTACCGGCAGAATCCGTAGTCAAGATCACGGACCTGGCGGGCAACCTGGTTTTCTCAGGCGAAAGTCAGGGCGGCCAGGCGATCTGGGATGGAAACGGAATGACGGGAAGTCCCGTAGCATCAGGAGTTTATCTGGTTTTTGCCACCACATCTGACCAGACAAAGAAAGCGGTTGCCAAAATTCTCATAGTCAGGTAATCATGATCGAAGGTACCCTCGGGATTGTTCTTACCCAGATCAAATTCGGGGACACCAGCCTGATCGTTCATTTATACACGAGCCGCTGGGGCCGCATCGGAATTTTAGTCCCGGGCGCCCGCACCTCCTCAAAAAACCGGAAAGCTCACCTTTTTCAGCCGCTGACCCTGCTCGACATGGAGGTTTATTACAAGGGCGGCCGGGATCTTCAGAAGATCAAGGAGGTGCGCAACCACAGCCCGTTTATTCATCTGGCCGGAGATCCGGTTAAGAGCGCCATTGCCCTTTTCCTGGCCGACATACTCAACCGGTCGCTTCGGGAGGAGGCCCCTAACACCGAGCTGTTTGAATTTCTACAGTATCACCTTGAGTATTTGGATATTGCCGATCATGGAGTTGCCAATTTCCACCTCTTTTTCCTGATCCGCCTGTCGAGATATTTCGGGTTCAATCCCGGTCTTCCGGCTGATGAAAACCTCTGGTTTGACATTCCGGCGGGCCACTTCTCGGTCCGGAAGCCTCTCCACGGGAATGCACTTGATCCAGAACTCACCGCACTGATGGTGAGGTTTATGAAAATCCCCGTTTCCGAGCTCTCTTCGGTTACCATGAACCGTCTGCAGCGGCGCGAGCTATTAAGCGGGATCATACGGTATTACCAGCAGCACCTTGAAGGCCTTGGCGAGATCCGCTCCTACCCTGTTTTACAGGCACTTTTCGACTGAACGGCCACCCTGTTTGCCCGTAAACTTTTTTTTGTAACTTTGCACCCTGTTATTTGGCCTCATAGTTCAAGGGATAGAACGGAAGTTTCCTAAACTTTAAATTCAGGTTCGAGTCCTGGTGAGGCTACTTCAATGGCTCCGTAGTTCAAGGGATAGAATGGTAGTTTCCGGAACTATAGATACAGGTTCGAGTCCTGTCGGGGCTACGCCGGTGATCGCAAAGTCCTGTAAACATTGTTTGCAGGACTTTTTTTTATCCGGTCTCGCTGATTCTTTTCAGCCTGGAATAGTCGAGCACGCTGAAATTTTTTCCTTCCATGCGAATCAGGCCATCTTCCTCGAACTTCTTAAGCATTCGTATCACGGTCTCAGAACTCATTCCCGAGAGTTCGGCAAGATCCTGCCTGGATAGCGGGAGCTCAAATTCCGCTGTTTTAAAAATCCGGTCCGATAAACAGAGGAGAATATCAGCCAGCCGGCCATAGGCCTGCTTATGTGACAGACAGAAAAAGCGTCCGGTGATCTGAACATTATTGGAACTCAGGATATCAATAACCTCCCGAGCAAAGGCAGAATTCTGGCTCACCAAAGTACGAAAGGCTGCGATGTCGATTTGCCGGATATCCGTCTCCACGTAAGCCATGGCAGAATATTGGAATGTGTTGAATTCCTCCGAAATCGATGTTAATCCCAGCAAATTGCCGGAAGGAATGATCTTTAATACGAGCGTGCTTTTCCCGCTTTCGATAAATACCTTAACGAGCCCATGCTCAACATGCATCACATGGGAAACAAAGCTCCCCTGCTTGCAGATGACTTCCTTCTTCTTATAGGTTACCCGTACGGAATTTGATTCCAGGAAACGCTGCTGATCCGGCGTCAGTTTTTCAAAACACCGGCACTGATGGGAGCTGATCGTACAACTGGTAATTCCTGCCAGATTATCCATTCGTTAAGCTTTGTCATGCAATTGTACGAAAATATCAGTAAAAAACCTGATCCGGATCAGTTATGATCCTGCTGAAAATCATGAAACAGTGCTACCAACAAGAGAATAGAACCCTTCCTCTTATGGTTAGAATCAGCCTATTTTGTATTGATAATTAATTAACACCACTGGGCTAAAATGAATGCTTCCAAAAGAGTCTGCAAAACCGGCTTATTCCTTAGTCTGGCAGTAGTTGCCATGCTATTTGTGAGCTGTACAAAAGACAATGCCGGCAACCGGGTCGACTCGTGCGAAGGTTGTCACACCAGCTATTCTTACCTGCAGGAAGTCTATACCGCAGATACAGCGGCTCCTGCCGGAGGATGCGGCGGCGAGGCACCTCATTACGAACCCTACGACCGGGTTTTTATGGGTGGTGCCGGTTACGCTGCCTATAAGGAGTCCGGCCATTATGAAATTGGTTGCACCGGCTGTCACAATGGGACAGACAAAACGGCCGACAAGGTAAAGGCCCACTCGGGAGATTTTATCTCTCATCCTTCGGCCGAGCATGAAACCAAGTGCGCAAGTTGCCACAAATCCATATCGGACAATTTCAAAAACAGCATTCACAACGGTTTCGGACAGAAGCGCAAGGTGACCATGCGCAGCGGCTTGTCTGGGCCCGATGATTTTGACAAGCTTCCTGCCCACCAGATTGAAGGGTACACAAACAACTGTGCGACGTGCCACGGCACCTGCGGTAACTGCCATGTAGTAAGACCGGCTTTGGGCGGCGGAGGACTCGCCAACGGACATTCTTTTACCAAAGCACCTGACATGGTGAGTGTATGCGTAACCTGCCACTCCTCCAGGGGTGGGCATGCTTACATGGGTGTGGCTTCCGGAACGCAGGCAGATGTTCATTTGAAGAAAATGAATTTTAAATGCATGGATTGCCATACCGGCAGTGAGCTCCATGGCAGCAGCGAGAAAGTAATCCAGCGCTACGCATACAAAGAATTACCAAAGTGCGACAATTGTCATCAGGGTAAACAAAACAGCAACCTGTACCATTCGGTTCACTTTGATGATTTTAACTGCCAGGTCTGCCATTCCCAGAATTACAACAACTGCGGCAGTTGCCATGTCCATGGTGAAGGCGCACGGATTCCTTCCTACATGGACTTTAAGATTGCCATGAACCCGATACCGGATATCAAGACCGGGTATAAGGTTTCACTGGTTCGCAGAACATTGGCCGCACCGGACAACTGGGAAAGATATGGAGTTGCCGAATATGCCAATTTCGATGTTTTCCCAACCTATAATTACACAACTCCGCATAACATCCTGAAATGGACCGAGAGAACTAAGGTTGCGGAAGGAGCAAGCTGCTCGGCCAACTGCCACATCCGCAATGAAGGCGGAATCCTTGTAAACAAAAAGCTCTTCCTGTTCCAGGAGAACCTTCTCGATTGGGAAAAAGGAGCCACTTCAAAAATTACAGTGGATGGCAAGCTGCCCGCATCATGGTTTAAATAACTGAATATTAACTATTAACTAAAACAATAATTACAACTATGAGAAAAATGAGAATTCTGATGATGGGTGTCCTGGCAGTTGCCATGATGTTCACCGCCTGTAAAAAAGAAGAGGTAATCAACGAATCGCAGGTCCTTGTTGAATACCTGGAATCAGCCAATTCGCCATTGATGAAGGATTATGTCAATACCGACATGCCTTCGATCATGGCAGCCAGCGAAGTGAAAACGCTGAATGAAACCAATCAGATTTATATTATCGACATCCGCTCAGCGGCAGATTTTGCAACCGGCCACATCGCCAATGCTCATAATGTAGCCGTTGCTGACGTCCTTACTCATATCAAGGGCGTTGATCTTACTCCTTACACCAAGGTCGCCATTGTTTGCTATACCGGCCAGACCGCCGGATTCGTAGCAACCATGCTGAGAGTTTTGGGATACGATAAGGTTTTTACCATGAAATGGGGAATGTGTTCATGGCATACCGATTTTGCCGGTAAATGGAAAACCACCATCGCAAACGGCAATGCGTATGCTGCTCAGTTTACAACAACCGCTACTGCAAAAGGAGCGGCTGGTGAACTCCCGGTTTTGAATACCGGTAAAACCACGGGTCAGGAAATTTTGGAAGCACGCGTTGCAGCCCTCCTTACCGAAGGTTTCACACCCGCTTCGGTTACAAACAAGGCAGTATTCGACAATCTGGCCGGTTACTACATTGTTAACTATTGGCCGATCGCACATTATGACCTGGGCCATATACCCGGAGCTATGCAGTATGAGCCGAAAGCTTCCATAAAGCTGGCAGCTGATTTAAAAACCTTACCAACTGACAAACCCATCGCTGTATATTGCTACAGTGGCCAGACCAGTGCATTCCTTTCAGCCTATCTGCGCCTCCTGGGTTATGATGCAAAATCACTGCTCTTTGGTTGCAATGGTATGATTTATGATTTCATGGTCGAGAAAAAGCTGACTACTTTCAATGACGCTCAGATCATGGGCTATGATTATGTAAAATAGTTCTTCATACAGAACCATTTGTTGATCATCCTGCTGATAACAGGAAATTCAGACAGTCCCGGATGTTATTCGGGACTGTTTTTTTTAGCATTATTTCGTAAACTTGCAGAGTTGAGCGCATCTGTTTCACTTACTAATTGTTAGTTTCTGATGAAGAACAAATTTTTACTGCTTCTGTTGTTGGGCGCAGCACTCGCTGTCATGACCCCTTCTGAAGCACAAACCACTTCAGGATCGGTTGTTAAGGATTACTCATCGTATCCGTACTGGATTGATATGATGGCTGACCGCAATGTCAATTTTTTCGAAACCCAGAAAGCTTTTTATGCCTATTGGAAAGATCGGGAAGTAACCCGCGGAACGGGCTATAAACCCTTCAAAAGATGGGAGTATTTCTGGGAATCCCGAATCAATCCGGATGGGACCTTCCCTTCCCCGGATCATGTTTACCAGGAATTTACCGGATATGCTGCCAGTCATCCCATAGAGGGTGGCCTGAAAACCGGTCAGCCCCAGTGGACTGAACTCGGCCCGAAAACCCGACAGGACTATGGCGGTTACGTGGGCGTGGGACGAGTCAATGCGATCGGTTTTCATCCGACAGATACTGCAACGGTCTACGTTGGAGCGCCTGCCGGCGGTTTTTGGATCACCCATGACGGAGGCCGCACCTGGTCATCCGGAACTGATAATTTACCAACATTGGGTGTATCAGCCATTTTGGTTGATGCAGCCAATCCGAATATCATTCTGATTGGCACCGGCGACCGCGATGGCGGGAACTCTGCCGGAATGGGCGTTTTTAAAAGTACCGACGGTGGATTGAGTTTTGCTCCATTCAATACCGGAATGGGGAATGTTACCGTGGGCATGTTTGCCCGGGATGCCAATCTTCCGAATCATATCCTGGCTGCCTGCAATGGAGGAATATTCATGACAGCCAACGGAGGCCAGAGCTGGACAAAAACATCACCCGATAACTCAAATTACCGGGATGTTAAATTCAGACCCGGAAGTTCGGTGGTTGCCTATGCAGCCTCAAATACCGGATTCTACAGGACCGAAAATGGCGGCGAAAGCTGGACCCTTCTTCCATCATCAGCCGGATACCCGACTGGCGGCCGACTGGTTATCGGGGTTACACCCGCAAATGACAGTCTGGTTTACCTCATTGGAGGAGCTTCCGCTTACCAGGGCTGTTTCCTTTCACGTAATTTCGGCCAAACGTTCGTTACACAGTCAACAAGCCCAAACATTTTGGGATATGCCTATGAGGGCAACGATGATAAAAGCCAGGCCGGATATGACCTGATGATCCATGTGGACCCACAGATCCCGAATCTCGTCCATGTTGGAGGAATAAACCTCTGGAAATCTTCGGATGGAGGGAAAACCTGGACAATTACGGCTCATTGGTGGGGTGACCGTACCAACGAGGTGCATGCCGATCAGCACACCTATGCATATAATCCGCTGAATAACAGGATTTATGCTGGTAATGACGGCGGTATTTACTGGACCGCAAACCAGGGTGGAACCTATACGGAAATCAGCAGGGGTCTGGGCATCGGCCAGCTATATCGGATTGGGGCCAGCGCAACGGTTCGGGAAAAAGTAACAGCAGGTTTCCAGGACAACGGCTCTGCCACCTATATCGGAACCACCTGGCTCAATTCAGGCGGAGGGGACGGAATGGAATGTGCAGTGGATCCGTTCGATGCACGCTGGAGCTATACCACCCTTTATTATGGCCCGATCACCCGGTACTATAATAATTCCAGCGGCAGAAAGGTCGCTGGGATCAATACCAACGGAATTACTGAGGAAGGTGCCTGGGTAACACCTTTCCTGATCAGCGAGTGGGATGGGAATGTGATGGTTGTAGGGTACAAGAATATCTGGATATCAAAAAACATCCGGAATTCTACCGAGCCTATCACCTTTACTAAAATTTCGAATAATCTAGCCAACAGAAATGATGTGAATATGAGCGCACTGGAGCATTCTCCGGCTAGCTCAGGCCTTCTGTTTGCCATTCGCGGCGACGGAAAGCTATTCCGTACTGAGAACCTCATGGACGGGGCGGTTCAATGGACCGATCTGACCGCAAAGCTACCGGTCACCGGCACCGCAAGTGACATTGAGTGTCATCCGTATGACGTAAACATCGTTTACCTGGCCACTAACCGGAAAATGTATAAGTCTGTTAATAAAGGAAATAGCTGGGAAAACATCTCGGGGACACTTCCGAATATCAACATCAACAGCATCGCTTATGACAAAACCAGCCTTGACGGCATCTATATCGGTACGGATGCCGGTGTATACTACCGGGATGCCGAAATGTCCGATTGGGTTCTGTATGGTCAAAAACTGCCGGTTTCTGTAGAAATTACTGAGGTTGAGATCTATAATGACCGTGTTAACCGCAATGATTCACGCCTGCGGGCCGCAACCTACGGTCGTGGTCTCTGGGAAATTCCACTGGCTCCGGCCAATGCGGTTTTACCCCCAAGCCTGCTGATCGCCACAGATGCTACCGATGTCATCGAACTGGAGTGGGTCGCACCCTTCTATCAGCAGAATATAACCGGATACCGGGTCTTCAGGAACGGCGACATTATTGCAACTTTAAACGGAACCTCCTATACCGATATGCAGGTGCAGCCTGATATTACCTATACCTATCAGGTTGCTGCGCTTTACGCCGGCAACATCCAGAGCGGTTTATCCAACGAAGCTGCAGCTACCATCGTTGCCCCGATTGTATTGCCCTACCAGCAGGGATTCGATCAGGGAACAGCCGGATGGAAAGCCAAGATGTCCTTTGAAGGATGGAAGCACGGAACCGCTGAACAACTGGTCATTGCTGGCCGGGAAGGCAAGTTTTTCGGAGCCAGCTGCCCAGCAGCCGGGTCAGGAGTGAGCATCAGCGATTACCTGGTTACCCCGTCGATCAACCTTAGCAGCTTCGCGGGAAAGACCATTACCCTGAAATTTGCCTACACCATGAGGTTATACAGAACCTATGACAAATTCAGCATTCATTACCGTGCAGCTCCCGACAGCGCCTGGGTTAAATTGCAGGACATGAAGGCTCCTAGCAAAACCGCCTGGGTTTGGGACACCACGGAAATCAACCTGCCCGACAGGGCCCTTACCCCAGCCATGCAGCTTGGATTCTATTATACCAATTCCAATGAATTTGCATGGGGTGCCGCAATTGATGATGTTTCCCTCTATGTTAACACAACATCAGCACAACTTCTTGATAATATAAGTGCTATCCGTGTATATCCGAATCCCGGACCGGGCCTTTTCCATCTGGATATGAAACTGGCAAAACCCGGTGACATGACCATACGGGTTGTTACAATATCGGGCCAGGAAGTGATGACGAAAAAAATAGAGGAGGCTTCCGGTGTCTTAAAGGAGACTCTCGATCTAACCTCCCAGCCAAAAGGAATGTACTACATAATAGTAAATTCTGCAGCCGGGGAGTGGCGACAAAAGATCACTGTTCAATAATTCAGCCCATGCATAAGCTATCCTTGCGCTTGCTTCTTGTTCTTTCCCTGATACTGGTTCCCTGCATACATGTTTTTTCGCAGGTTCAGTCGGATACGGATGTTAAGGACTATTCAAAAACTCCTTACTGGATCGACATGATGCAGGATCCGGACGGAAATTTCTTCGAGGTTCAGAAAGCTTTTTATGCTTACTGGAAGGATCGGGATGTTACCAGAGGATCCGGGTATAATCCGTTCAAGCGGTGGGAATATTACTGGCAATCAAGGATCAATCCTGATGGAACGTTCCCCGACCCCGATTATTTGAGCCGTGAGTACAATAACTATATCCAGAGTCATCCGGCATCCGGCAGGCTGAAAACCGGTCAGGCCGTGTGGAAGGAACTGGGTCCGAGAAGCAGGGTTAATGCAGGTGTCGGGAGGTTGAACGCCATTGCCTGCCACCCTTCTGATACGAGCATTATATATGTTGGTGCGCCCTCTGGCGGCGTATGGAAAACAACCGATGGAGGAACAACCTGGGCAGTTCTTACCGATAGCCTGCCCACGCTGGGTGTTTCCTCCATCCTTATCCATCCCTCAAAAACCGATGACCTCCTGGTTGGAACGGGCGACCGCGATCATAGTGATGCACCGGGTCTTGGTGTCATCCGCAGTCCGGATGGAGGAATAACCTGGGAATCCTACAATACCGGAATGGGTAATGTTACCGTCGGAATGATGGCCAGAAGCGAAACCAATCCCGATGTTATTCTGGCAGCCACCAGCGGAGGCATCTATAAGACCATCGATGGCGGTGCTCACTGGGCGTTAAAATACTCGGTCGGAAATTGGTTTAAAGATATCCAGCTGAAACCAGGTAATTCAAATGTTGCCTATGCAACTTCCGTCGGTGCTGTCGGGTTTCATCGCAGCGAAGATGCGGGTGAAACCTGGACCAAAATTCAGGCAGGCGGAGGGGTTCCAGCGGTTGGAAGGATGGTTATCGGAGTAACTCCGGCCGCCAGCAATTACGTATATCTGGTATGCGGAGAAACCAATTATGTGGGCTGTTTTTTATCGCAGGATGACGGCAAGAATTTTGTCTTACAGTCTTCCTCTCCCAATATCCTAGGATGGTCCAACGACGGAAGCGGCAGTGGAAGCCAGGCCTGGTATGATTTATCGATTTTTGTCAATCCTTCAAACAGACTGGAAGTATATGTCGGGGGAATTAATCTCTGGCGGTCCGACGATGGAGGCAAGACCTGGAATTACATTATGAGCCGTGCGGGTAGCAGCACTTCCAATGTTCATGTCGATCAGCATACTTTCTTCCACAATCCGTTGAACAACCGGCTCTATGCCGGTAATGACGGAGGGATCTATTACACCGATAATCGTGGGACCAGCTGGACAGAAATCAGTTCCGGCCTGGGAATCGGGCAGATCTACAAATTGGGAGTCAGCAACACGGATCCCATTAAAACGCTCAGCGGATTTCAGGATAACGGCAGTGCCACCTGGACAGGAACGGGTTGGGTAAATGCGACCGGCGGTGACGGGATGGAATGCGCCGTTGATCCCCGTGATGCACGGTATAGCTATTCAACCTCGCAAAACGGTCCCCTGTACCGCAACATAAATAATAACTATAACAGATACATTGGAGGGAAAGATGTAAATGGGATCACGGAAGAGGGAGCCTGGGTAACGCCGTTCCTGATCAGTGAAAGAGATGAAAAAACCATCGTTATCGGCTATAAAAACATATGGATATGCAAAGATGTTAAAACGACCGGAACCATTACCTGGACCAGGATATCCAACAATCTGGCGAACCGCAACGATGTGAACATGAGCTCACTGGAGCACTCTCCTGTCAATCAGGATTTACTGTTTGCGGTTCGGTCCGATGGAAAACTGTTCCGGACAGACAACCTGATGGGAATTACGGTAGCATGGACTGATCTGACGTCAAAGCTGCCTGTGAGCGGAACCCCTTCAGACGTGGAATGCCATCCCTATGACCAGAATGTCGTTTTCATGTCGACGAACCGGAAAATCTATAAATCTGCTGACAAAGGTGAAAACTGGGAGAATATTTCAGGGACCCTGCCGAATATAAGCATCAATACGATTGTTTTCGACAAAGCGAGCAATGAAGGCCTATACGTCGGCACCGATGCGGGTATTTTTTACCGGGATGCCGAAATGGCGGACTGGGTGCTGTACGGCACAGCCCTCCCGGTTTCGGTTGGAACATCTGAATTGGAGATCTACAACGATCAGCGGGATAGAAATGTTTCCCGTTTGCGGGCCTCTACCTTTGGCCGCGGCGTTTGGGAAATTCCACTTGCTCCCTCATCGGGTCTTCTTGTTCCCTATGTACTTACTGCGACAGTGGTTGACAAGACTGTCGAACTAGCCTGGGCTCCTCCATATTATCAGCAGGATATTCTGGAATACCGGATCTATCGGAATGGAGAACTGATCGGCAGCATAAACGGCACTTCCCTGACAGATCATGCTCCCACACCCGATATCCAGTATACCTATGAGGTGGCTGCACTTTATACGGGTAACAGATTAAGCGGTTTTTCAAATGCTGCCACAGTAACCATTGTTTCACCGATTGAGTTGCCTTATACGCAAGCTTTCGAAAACGGACCGGCCGGATGGAATGCCAAACTGACGAAATATGGATGGAAGTATGGGGATTCTGAACAGCTTGAGGTTACGGGCCGCGAAGGCAAGTTTTTTGCCGCAAGCAGTGCAACAGCAGGAGCCGGTGTTTCGGTAACTGATTATCTGACCACTCCAACGATCGATCTCAGCAGTTATGCGGGTAAAACCATTACCCTGAAGTTTGCCTATACCATGCGGTTGTACCGGACGTTCGATAAATTCAGCATTCATTTCAGGGCGGCTCCAGACAGCGCGTGGGTTAAACTGAAGGACATGAAAGCTCCGAGCAAAACCGCCTGGGTTTGGGATACTACTGAAATCAATCTTCCGGAACGAGCCCTTACCCCTGCCATGCAACTGGGTTTCTACTATACCAATTCCAATGAGTTTGCATGGGGTGCTGCAGTGGATGACGTTTCACTCTTTGTCAACGCTACCTCAACTCAAATTATTGACAATCTGAGTAGTATCAGTTTATATCCAAACCCGGGAACAGGCTTGTTCCGTCTCGACATGAACCTGGCCAGACCAGGGGATGTCACGATCAGGGTAGTAACCCTTACCGGACAGGAATTGCTTTCGAGGAAAATTGAGAATGCGGCAGGCAGGATCTCCGAATCCTTCGATCTGACCCATCAGGGTAAAGGCATGTACTTTATTCTTGTGAACTCTGCCGCCGGTGGATGGAAGCAGAAGGTTATCATTCAATAATTTAAAACTATGTTAAAACGATCTGCCCGCCTGATCCTGATTGCTTTTCTGCTGGCGGTTCCCGGAATCAGGGCTGTATCACAGTCGCAGTCAGAAGCGGATATACGGGATTACAAAACCTATCCTGTATGGTTGGATTTGATGCAGGACCCGACAGCTAATTTTTTTGAGGTCCAGCGGGCTTTCTATACCTATTGGCAGGGCAGGCCGACACACCGGGGCGATGGATATAAACCCTTCAAGCGCTGGGAAAATTTCTGGCAGTTCAGGGTAAATCCGGATGGCACCTTTCCGGAATCGGGATATGTGGCGAAAGAGTTCAACCGTTACGCTGAGGAGCATCCTGGTGATGGCGGCCTCAAGTCCGGCTCAAAGCCGTGGGTCGAAATGGGGCCAAAAACCCGGGTGGATTATGGTGGTTACACGGGCCTTGGCCGGCTGAACGCTATTGCCTGCGATCCGGCCGACACGAGTATTGTCTATGTTGGCGCCCCCTCGGGCGGATTATGGAAAACCACCGATGCAGGCAAAACCTGGAAGCCCATGACCGACGAACTTCCCACCCTGGGCGCCTCCGCCATCCTGATTCATCCGACCCGGAAGAACGAGATTCTTTTGGGGACCGGCGACCGGGATCATGGCGATGCCAGAGGATTGGGAGTCATTCGGAGCACCGATGGTGGCGAATCCTGGGAATTTTACAATACCGGCATGGGAGAGGTAACTGTGGGTATGTTTGCAAGAAGCGAAACTGATCCCAAACTAATCCTTGCGGCCACCAGCCAGGGGGTTTTTAAAACCCTTGACGGCGGTGAAACCTGGACAAAAAAAACCGCCGGGAATCTGAATTTCAAGGATGTTAAGCTCAAGCCCGGATCACATAATACTGCGTATGCCTCGGCTACAAATCCTCCGGGTTTCTGGCGAAGTGAAAATGCTGGTGAAAATTGGGCCCAGGTGCCGGATTCCGCGGGGGCTCCCGTTATAGGCCGAATTGTAATTGCCGTCACCCCGGCTGCCTCAAATCTTGTCTATCTGGTTTGCGGGGCAGCAGCATACGAAGGGTGCTTTGTATCGCAGGATGACGGTAAAACATTTATTAAACAGTCATCAACTCCCAATATTCTAGGCTACGCCCAGGATGGAAGCGATAACAAGAGCCAGGCCTGGTATGACCTGTGTATCCACGCCGATCCCATAAATGCCCAGGTTCTCCATGTTGGAGGCATTAACCTCTGGAGGTCGGATAACGGTGGCCGCAACTGGCGGATCACGGGGCACTGGACCGGATCGGGGGCGATGGAGGTTCATGCGGACCAGCATACTTTCTTTTATAATCCGGTTAATAAACGCTTATATGCCGGAAATGACGGCGGAATTTATTATTCGGACAACCAGGGAATGAAATGGACTGAAATCACCGAGGGACTGGGCATAGGACAGATTTACCGCCTGGGCGTCAGTCAGACTAATCCCCATAAGGTCATCACCGGTTTTCAGGATAACGGCAGCGCGACTTGGATAGGAACTGAGTGGTGGACAGTTGGCGGCGGTGATGGGATGGAGTGCGCGATCGATCCGACTGATTATCAGTATAGTTATTCTACCTTATATTATGGAGCCATCGACCAGCATCTTTTTAATGGTTACCAGCGTCGTGTTGGCGGGGAGGGAATCGGGGGAATCAATGAGAGCGGAGCATGGGTCACTCCTTTTATTATCCACGAAGAGGATGGCAATACCATGATTGCCGGTTATCGCAATGTGTGGATCACGCATGACCTTAAAAACCCCACCAAAATCAGCTGGAAAAAGATTTCAAACAATCTGGCCGGTACAAATGATCCGTTTATGACTGCCCTGGAACAATCTCCCGCCGACCTCAACATGCTTTTTGCATCCCGGAGTGACCGGCGTTTATTCCGCACGGATAATTTCAACCAGTCGACACCCGTATGGATTGAACTAACATCCGGACTTCCGTCCCAAACAACGGCAACCGATATAGAATGCCATCCCTACGATCCGAACACCGTTTATATCACACTGGGCAGAAAAGTCTTCAAATCGACCGATAAAGGGGAAACCTGGGCCGATATAAGCGGCTCTCTTCCCTCCATCCCGATGAACACTATCGCTTTTGATAAATCGAGCCTGGAAGGACTTTATGTGGGAACCGATGCCGGTGCCTATTTTCGGGATGCCGGAATGGCCGACTGGGTATTCTTCAACAACGGCCTCCCCAATTCCGTAGAAGTCAGTGATCTGGAGATATACTATGATCATCTCGACCGCACGAAATCCAAATTGAGCGCTTCCACCTTCGGCAGGGGCCTCTGGGAAACCGGGCTGGCTGAATCACAGCCCATCCTTCCGGCCACTTCCCTTACGGCCGTCCCGGTCAGCGGTGCTATCAACCTATACTGGAATGCTCCTTTTTACCCTCAGTATGTTACCAGTTACAGCATATTCAGGAACAACCAGTATTTCGGAACCAGCACCTCTCCTTTTTATTCCGATAATCAGGTGGAAATTAACAAGGATTACACCTACCATATTGTAGCGGTATACTTTACTAATACGAATTCCGATCCCTCAAACCGGGCATCGGCAATTATGCTGGATCCCCTGACTCTGCCCTACAGCGCCGATTTTACGGTCAGCACTTTGGGCTGGACGGGCAATAAACCGGTCAACGGATGGGAGCATGGAAACTCATCTGAACTCGGAATCGGTGGCAACGAGGGCAATTTCTTCGGAATCGTCAGCAGCACCGCTGCACCAGGCATAAGGATCACCGGAACACTCACTTCACCGGTTATAGATCTGACCTCGCATAAAGGCAGCCAACTCACGCTGCGGTTTTCCTCAGCGTTCCGAAAAATCGGCAGTTCCGAGCGGTTAACAGCTGCTTACCGTACCGATCCTGACAGCAGCTGGACCTCTTTAACCGATTTTGGTGAAGGAGACCCTACCAACTGGACCTGGAACCAAACCTCCCTGGTTCTGCCGCCTGAAGCGCTTTCAGCCAAAACACAGATTGGGTTTCTCTATGATAATAACCGTGAACCGGGAGGCGGCGCCGCGGTTGACGACATAGAACTTTTCGTCAGTGTGCTCGGAATACCCGAAATCCTGAAACCAACCGGGCTGAGAATCTACCCAAATCCTTCATCCGGCAACTTTTCAGTGGATTTTGAACAGAGCCGTCCGGGAGATATTCGTATCAGGATCCTCAGCCTTTCAGGCCAGGTGGTATCCGAAAAGCGGTTATCAGACTATTCGGGCCAGGTTTCTGAACAGTTCTCATTATCCCGGGAATCAAAGGGAATTTACCTGATCAATATCCGATCCGCCAACAGCGAATGGAACGAGAAAATAACCATCCGGTAAACCATGAAAAAAACAGTCCGATTCCTGATTGCCGTCGCATTCATAACAGGCAGTTGTGTCAATGAAAGCGGGCGGACACACGGGTCCGCCCCTACCAGTTCAACCCATTCAACCAATTCAACCATTTCAACCCTCCCCATGAAACGAATCTGCATGTCCCTCGACCTCCGCGACGATCCGGAGAAAATCAAACAGTACAAATACGTTCATACCAAGGAAGGTATCTGGCCCGAAATTCCGCGCGGCATCAAGGAGGTTGGTATCACCGATATGGAAATTTACCTGATTGGCACACGGATGTTCATGATTCTTGAAGCCCCGGCGGACTGGGATTTCGACACACAGATGGCTAAACTCGGAAAGCTTGAAAAGCAGCCAGAGTGGGAAGAATTTGTCTGGCAGTTCCAGGCTCCGCTTCCCTGGGCCAAACCCGGGGAAAAATGGATGATCATGGAAAAGGTCTTTGACCTCGACCGTGATTTTTAGCGGGTTTTTAATACCCCGCGGATGGTTGTGAAATCGCCGTCATTGGCTGCGGGCTTCAGTCCCAGTATATTTGCCAGCAACCCATAAATTGCAACATTCTCAAATGTTGGCTGAACATATCCCGATTTAAAGGCAGGGCCAGTCGCGTAGAATATGCCATGCATATCCTTGTTACGAGGATCATAGCCATGGGTACCCCGTGAATAGGTGACACCGGATTTGCGGCGGATTTCCAATCCATATCCCGGATTGGCTTCAGCAATAATCTCCGGAATGCGCGGATGGGTCCCATAATGATAATGTGCCGGCAGTTCATTTCGCTTCCATGCCTTGATATTTGCCGAAGCTTTGAGTTTTTTGACGGCCTCTTCTGCGTAGTCAGGATCGGGTTCAATTGTAATTACCGGATTTCCTCCGTCAAATCGCTTTATGCGTTTGATATCAATCAGATCCTCAAGAAAAACGGTGTTACCCTCCGGAATGGTTCCCATCCCATGATCTGATACAACAATAAAATTAATGGCTATCCGCTGGCTTTTTTCCACCTGCTTCAGGCGGCGGGTTATTGCGCCTACCATCTGATCCAGTTCTTCGACCACCTTTTGTGTTTTCTCACTTTCCGGATCGAAATCATGACTGGTTGCATCCGGTTCATCAAAATAAAACATAACCAGGCGAGGTCTCTGGTTCAGCGGCAAACCCAGCCAATGCATCACCGTATCGATTTGCTGCCGGTACGGGAAGCCGCTCTCATAGGCCTTCCGGAAACCGGGCCGGTATGTTTCATTACTCTCCGAGCCAACCCAGAAATAGGAAGCCGTTTTTACTCCCTGCATTTCTGCCGTTTCCCAGATCGCTTCTCCTTCCCAGAAAATGGAATCCTCCACCGCCGACCGGTCACCCATCCTGAACACCCGATCCAGCTTCGGATCATAAAAGCTGTTCTGTACAATGCCATGGTGATCGGGATAGAGCCCGGTTGCGATCGAATAATGATTGGGAAATGTCTTGGTTGGATAGGAGGGTTGCAGGGATGAGGCTTTAACCCCGGTTCTGGCCATTTTATCCAGATTCGGTGTATGATACCGGTCAGGATAATCCCATCGGAACCCGTCCATTGAGAGTACGACCACATAGCTTTCCGGGGTGGTG
>CAYQFT010000023.1:0-2507 GCA_964416825.1 uncultured Porphyromonadaceae bacterium | reverse complement strand
GTATTCACATATGCATAGTATTTCGGACCCCAAGCCGGATTCAACAGGTTCGCCAGGTTGAATACGTCAAAGGTCAGCTGCAGTTTGTGCTTGGTGCTTCCAGCCATGACAAAGAAGTCCTGTGCAATTTTCAGGTCGATCATATGCTCGAAAGGAGTACGGGCACCGTTACGTGCAGCATATTCGCCTCTGTGCTGACTCAGATACTTGTCATTTTCGATGAAAGTATTGAGTGCTTCCCACTGTGCATCTGCGGTTGCTGCATCAGCAAAAACAATCTGATCTTTTGCTGCCGGGATGAACATCATAGCGCCTTCGTTTTCACCAGCCCAACCGTTGATACCTCTTCCACCATTTACCTTGGAGTTGTAATCGTCATAAATGTAGGAATAAGGCATACCTGACTGACCATTATAGAAAATACTGATGGTAGTGGAAGCATGCTTCAGGTATTCAATCTGATAGGAAACATAGGCAAGAACCCTGTGGCCGAGATCAAAATCTGAAATGCTCAGATCCAGGTTGTTCAGTCCGTTAACATACTCCATGTACCTCCACTGCGATGAGTTCTGTGAGGAAGTTGCATCGTTGAGAGCCAGTGCACGTCCGAAGGTATACGCTACGTTGGCAGCAAATCCGTTGGCGAAAGGTTTGTCAAGAGAAACCGTGAAGTTATAGGTATATCCTTTATCGGTATTAACGCCCAGAATGATACGATCATAGGTTGCATCGATCTTCTTGGAATTGTCATAATACTCCCGGGTGTCAGCACCGGTGAGATTGTTCTTGGGTGTAGGACTATAATTCAGGTTCAGATAGGTAACGTTATTAAGGGTCTTTGTGAAAATTGCCTCAACGGTTCCTACGATTCCCCACGGCAGCTTCTTGTCGAAACCAAGGTTAGCCCTGAAAACCTGCGGATATTTAAAGTTTGCGGCAAAAAGGTCCATCTGTCCTGAAGGAACGCGAACTTTTGAACCCAGGTCGGTAGCTTCATACTGCTTGTCATATTCCGGGATGAACCCGATGGAATCCTTGTTAGCCGTAAAACCGCCAACTACAACACCACTGTTGGTATAGGATCCGCCCGGCCATACCAGCGGCAAACGGCTGGTGAATACACCAACTCCACCGCGAAGCTGTGCGGATTCGTCACCGGAAAGATCCCAGTTAAATCCAACACGGGGTGAGAAGAGGATCTGTGACTTTGGCATCTGGCCAGCTTTTGCTCCCTGCATATCCCATCCTGCTGCTTCAA
Source organism: uncultured Porphyromonadaceae bacterium (assembly GCA_964416825.1). Classification (GTDB taxonomy): domain Bacteria; phylum Bacteroidota; class Bacteroidia; order Bacteroidales; family UBA12481; genus UBA12481. Next base: position 1,249 of record CAYQFT010000023.1, on the reverse strand, counting down.
GTTTAGGAATAGTAACTGAATTGAAGAGCGTATCGGTAACCGGTTGTGTCATAAAGATCGGCATATCGGCACGTACACCGAAGGTCAGTTTGAACCTGTCAGAAGCCTGGAATTCGTCCTGGGCATAAACACCAAGCTGAAGCATATTGAAGTTTGCAGCAGCCATGGAGCCGTCACCGGTGATATCGTCAACCAGCGAATAATACCTGGCATAGCTGAATGCCTTGTTGTTATAGAAATCGGCAATACTGTTAAACCTGTAATAACCGTAGTTCTGGCGAACAAAAAGGTTGTAAACGTGAGCAAACTCGTTGGAGGTACCGATCGTGATGGTGTGTTTGCCTTTGTAAATACTCAGGTTGTCGGTAAGTACCAGTGATTTCTGAACCAGTGAGTTTCCGGTTGAAAACTGCTCGGATCCGAAGTTGATGGTACCTTTTCCGTCGAGAATCTGAACAGCCGGGAAATCGGCGCCCATCGGGTCGCGGTCATCGTTAACATCAGTATATACTACCATCAGGCTGTTCGACATGTTGTCGAAGTTCGACTTCAATTCCGCGGTAGTTGAGTTGGTTGTACTTGGGAAATAAACCCCTGCGTTATAGAAGTTAATGGCACCACCGGTCGACCGTGAGGGTCCCAATGATTTGTGGTTGGTGTAGCTGTGACGGAGCATCAGTTTATGATTCTCGTTGATGTTCCAGTCAAGCCGGGCCATTAATTTATTCGACTGGAGTTCCTTGGTATTGTCGATGAATCCACCCGGCTCATATCCGTATTTGCTTACCAGATAGTCTGAAAGGGCATTAACATCGGCTTCGGTTGATTTTCCGGTGTACTCAGAATAAACGAAAGGCTGCGGAGTCTGGTCACGCTGAACCTCAGCATTGAGGAAGAAGAAAAGTTTGTTCTTGATAATCGGCCCGCCGACGCGGAAACCCGAGGTAATTGCAGTAAAGTCAGCCAACGGCTTTCTCAGGCTCTCGATTGAATCCTTGGTAAGGCCTTCCGTATTCAGGATAGCATACGGAGTTTTTCCTGACAGTTTTTCGTTGCGATAGAAACCGTAAACGGAACCGGTAACCTGGTTGGTACCCCGGCGGGTAACGGCATTGATGGAAGCTCCTGCAAATCCGCTGTTACGGATATCATACGGAGCCAGGGTAACCATGAACTGTTCGATGGCGTCCATGGAGATAGGGGAACCGCCGGTTTGACCGCCGTTAACCCCGGATGCGGCAAGGCCGAA
>CAYQFT010000022.1:0-33070 GCA_964416825.1 uncultured Porphyromonadaceae bacterium | reverse complement strand
ACGTAGGTGCCAGCCAGGCAGCCGGTTCCTACACCAACGCCAGCGACCTGACCGTTACTGTGAACTACAACTAATTTTCCTATCAAATATGGTATGAGAGGGCAGCCCACGGGCTGCCCTTTCTGTTATCTCTTTATAACATTCTTTCTTTTTACTGTGCCTTTGGCGCATTTCGGCTTGGTTTTGGATGCGAAGTACCTTTTCTAACAGCCAATTGAGTGCCTGATAAACTACCTTCTTGAGGTCTCTTACAGAACTATTACCCCCTTCAACTGTATCATTACAAAGGTTTTTCTATGGAAGAAAAGTCCGTTACAATTCTCGAAGCATATATTCCCATCGACCGCAGGCAGGCGCTGGCCTCGGGCCAGCCGCTTCCCGAAGTGGGGAATGGGGCGGTTCTGTTTGCTGATATTTCTGGGTTCACCCGCCTCACCGGCGACCTGGCGCGGGAGTTCGGCGACCAGCGCGGGGCGGATGAGATCACCAGGTACCTGAACCTGATATACCATGTCCTCATCACCTGGGTCCACCAATACCGGGGCTCGGTGATCAGCTTTGCCGGCGATGCCATAACCTGCTGGTTCGACGGGGATGACGGGCTCCGCGCCCTGGCCGCGGGAAGCGGCATGAAAACGGCTGTCGCGGAGCTCATTTCGGAACACCAGCTTCCCGTTCAGATCAAGATTGTTATAACTGCCGGACCGGCACACCGGTTCACTGTTGGTGATCCGGATATCCAGCTGCTGGATATGCTCGCGGGCGAAACTGTATCGCAGGTCACCGCTGCGGAAAAACTGCTGAAACCGGGCGAAATGCTGGTCAGCCGGGAGGTGGCCGACCGTTTTCAAAACTTCATGTCATTAGGAAAGCCCCTGGCCACCGCCGGCGGTGACGAATTTATCCGGGTATCGGCATTTACGGCCAAGGTTGCTCCGGAACCCTGGGTGGAGGAGGCCCGTTTGCCCGACGAAATCCTCTCGCAGTGGCTGCTGTCCCCGGTTTACGAAAAGATACGGCACGGAGAGGAGCGGTTTCTGGCCGAACTCCGGCTCACGGTTAACCTGTTCCTGAAATTCGAGGGCATCGATTACGACGGTGATCCCGACAGCGGTTCGAAAATCAACCGCTTCATCTGCTGGGTGCAATCTTGCGTTGCCCGTCATGACGGCCACTTGTTGCAGGTAATCATCGGCGATAAGGGGGATTACCTATTCATCGGCTTTGGCGCCCTGTCCGCCCACGAGGATGATGCATCGCGGGCCATCGCCGCGGCCTCCCTGCTGCGTGAGCCACCCGGATACCTTTCATTCATCAGCGGGATACGGATCGGCATCACCCAGGGTCGCATGCTGGCCGGCCCCTACGGGAGCTCCTCCAGGCGCACCTACAGCATGCTGGGGTCAAGCGCCAACCTGGCTGCACGCCTGATGGAAAAGGCTGAAGCGGGACAAATATTGCTCGCCGAGCGGGTGGCGATAGCCGCCCAGAAACAGTTTCTCTTCGATCCACTGGGCGCATTCAGTTTTAAGGGGATCGACGGGGTGGTGGCGGTATTCGCACTCCTTGGCTCACGGGATGAGACCCGGCACCTCCGCCTCAACCAGATGCCTATGGTTGGCCGGTTACGGGAAATGGAGGAGGTTTATGTTTATGCCGGGGACCTGTATCAGAATAAAAACACCGGTATCATTCTTTTAACGGGAGAAGGGGGCATAGGGAAAACTCGTCTGCTTTCCGAATTGATGCGGCAGATCCATGGGCAGGACATCACGGTGCTGAGCAGCTTTGCCTATGAAATCGAGAATTCCACTCCCTATTTTGGGATCCGCGAACTTTTCGGGCAGCTTTTCCGGGCCGATCAGCGTACACCGGCGGAGTTGCACCAAAACTTGTCGGCCCTGGTTGCCGGCATCCATCCGGAGTGGCAGCGGCTTCTGCCGCTTCTAACCGGGATACTGCCACTCGAACTTCCAGATAATGAGCTTACTGCGCAGATGTACGGAGATATCAGGGCCGGGAATTTACATACCCTGCTCACCGGCATTTTCAAAATGATGGCCCAGGCGAAGGCCGTTCTGATCATTCTCGACGATGCACACTGGCTGGATGCCGCATCATGGGCGCTGCTGAAGGAACTGAAAGAAGCGGTCCCGCCGCTCGGTCTGATCATATCGTACCGCCCATTTACGGCCGGACCGCCTGCCGGTTTCCTCAAGATGACGGGGAATTCCCCCTGCACGGAAATTACGTTGACAAATTTTCACCGCCCCGATATCGAAAAACTGGTTTGCCAGGTGGTTGGGGCCGACAACCTTCCGCAGGACGTACTCTCGCTGATCTATGAAAAGACCGCCGGGCATCCGTTTTTCAGCGAGGAGCTGGCTTACGCACTGGTGGCCTCCGGAATGATGGTCATCGAAGAGGGACAGGGCCGCCTGATCAGGAACCTCCAGGAGCTGGAGGAGGTGACCGTGCCCGACACCATACAGAGCGCCATCACCAGCCGGCTCGACAGGATGACCCTTCCCCAGCAGCTGACCCTGAAGGTGGCCAGCATCCTGGGGCGCCTGTTTCTGATCAGGGCCCTGAGGGGCATCCACCCCTCCCCGCCCGACAACCCGGTTCTCATGCAGGAGGTGGATGCCATGACCGGCATGAACCTCATTGCCCTGCAGGTGGTGGAGCCCGAGTTGGCCTACAGTTTCAAACAGAACATCATCCACGAGGTGGCCTATACCCTGCTCTCATTTAACCAGCGCCGGGAGCTGCATGAAAAGGCGGCTCTCTGGTACGAAAACACTTTTGCAAATAACCTTTCGCAGTATTATCCGGTGCTCGGCTATCACTGGCAGCAGGCCGAAGTGGCCGGCAAGGCAGTGGATTACCTCGAAAAAGCTGCCTTCGATGCCATTGCAAGGGGCGCTTACCGGGATGGCATCGTCTTTTTAAAGCAAACTCTTGCCCTGGAGACCGAAGCGGGGATGACGCCAAAACGCAAGGCTGTTTTACTGATCGAAATGGGCATTGCATTCTTCAAAACCGGTGAACTGGAGCAGGCAACGGGTTGGCTCAAGTCGGGCCTCCGCACCCTGAGGTATCCCGCCCCGTCTTCCCTGGCCGCTATGGGGTTCAACCTCATGCGCCAGTCGACCCGGCAGATTGTTCACCGCCTGCGTGCCCGTCCACCCGTTTCCCCGACTGGCCCGGAGCGCCAGCTTCGCCTTACCATCAGCCGGGCATACGAATACCTGGCACAATCTTATTTTCACCATAACAAGCTCTTTCACAGTCTGGATGCCGGGTTATCGGGACTGAACACCGCGGAATCCGCGGGTCCCTCGGCCCAGTTGGCCCGTGCCTATGCGAGCCTGTGCATCACATCCGGCACCATGCCGATCCCCGGACTCTCGGATACCTACGCCCGGCTGGCACAGTCGCTTTTGTCGGCTGAAATGCGCCTGGATGACCATGGCCGTATTATGGAACTCCTTGCTGTGGCCCGGTCGGGCAAGGGCCGCTGGGAGGAAGTCGAACAACTCTGTTCGGTGGCGCTCGGCATGGCCAATGAGATCGGCGATCGTTTCCTGATGATGGAGAATACCTGCATCCTGGCTGCCTGCCTGCTCCCGCAGGGTAAGCTGGCCGAATCGGTGCGGCTGCGCGGGGAGTTGTACCAGATCGGCCTGCAGGACAAAGTTGAGCTGGTGCAGGGATGGGCGCTGCTGCAGCGGGCCGAGATTGCCCTGATGAACCATGAGTACACCGCCATGCATGAACTGCTGGTGGAAGCCAGTGATGTGGAGCATGCACTCGGCCAGCCCGACCGCCTCTGGCTTCATGGTCTGCAAGCCGGGGCCTATACCCGCCTGGGCGATCCTTTATCGGCGCTGAAATCGGCGCGTAAGGCCCTCGCACTGGCCCGCCAGAGTCTTCCCACCTCTTTTTTTGTACTGGAAGGATATTCAGGAATGATGACAGCCTTTATGGATCTGCATGCCGTGCGGCCCCGTGACCGGAAAATCCGCAATCAGACCCGCCAGGCACTGGGCGCCTTTGGCAAGTATGCCGGCTCTTTCCCGATCGGCCGGCCGAGGTTCCTCTTCTGGAAAGGCAGGCTCGCCATGGTGGAGGGCCATCCCCGAAAGGCATTGAAGTACTGGAATACCGGTCTTGTCCGTGCGAATGAACTGCAGATGGTTTATGAGGCCGAACGGCTGAGAGAGGCGCTTGGTAAATAAAGGCAGAAGGCAGAGGGAAGCCCCCTAAAATGGATCCCGCTCCCCGAGAATGTATCCCGGCTCCGCCGTCAGCACCCGCGCCGCCTGGATTCCCGAGATGGCTGCAGCCTCGATGCAGGCGATGTTGAACCCGCAGTCGATCCAGGTGCCGGTAAGAATCAACCTTTTAAAACCGGAACCGTCTGTCTTCAGGCGGTACTGGTTGGTGTCGGGCAGCGACTGCACATACTGCTCGTTGGTGTCGATGTTGGCCCTGATGTACTGGGCATTAAACCGCTCTTCACCATGGACAGCGTCCGGCGCCACCACCACATTCCAGTCGAGGCCTTCGGGATTGCCGGGGGCCGTGGCTTTCGGCCATAACGGCGCAGCATGATGGTTCAGCAGGTCGAGTCCGCCGGTCCGGGCCCGGGCATTTGCCTCCGGCTGTGTTTCGCCGGGCTTGAGCTGCATCACCCCGCAGCTGTAGGTAAGATGTTTCACCTTCTGCACGGCCTCCCAGTTCTCCATTTTTATGAGATGTGTAAAGTCGGTGACGCTGGCATAGGGCTCCACATAGGCACCTACCACCGGGCGAGGCTGATCCATGCCCAGCCCTTCGGCATCCCGGTTGAACCACACCTGGATGGCCTGCGTCTGAACAGTTTTAATCCGTTCGCACATCCGGTCCCAGGCCTTGCTGGCCAACCTTAATTCTTTGGTTATGGGCAGCAGCGCGGCCAGTGTGATGCCAAGCACCACCTCGTCGAAATCAACTCCGGCCTTCAGCGTAACGGTGCCGCCGGTATCTTTCCAGTTGGAGTATTCGGGCGAGCGCTCAAGATTCACCCCCTTCGCTTTCAGTTCAGCACCCTCCACGATCTGGTCGTACAGCGGGTAACTGGGCCAGCAGGGGAGCTCCTTCACCATCACAAGCGGCTGATATTCAACAACATTAAGGTTCACCTGACGGCTGATTTCAATGGTGTCCACCGCTTTAATTCCCGGCTCCTTCAAGAGGCCGATGTTGGTAACGCGATGAAAGAACTTGAATTTCACGCCGCGGCGCTGCAGTACTTCATACAGGGGACCAAAAACAGTGTCGCCCATGCCGGCTTGCATGAACCACAGCACCGATCCCTTGTAACCGACCAGGATCCGAAGCAACGAACGGAGAGCGATGCCGGCCGAGATGGAGGGCCTGTCGGTATCCCCTTCGACATAATGAAAAAACAGGTCGTAAACGGTTTGAGTGGGCGCCGACCGGTAGGCGATCTCATTGGCGCGGTCGTCATCCACCAGCTTGTGTTTGAAAAACCAGGCGGTCATGTCCATTTTGTCGAGCGGCGAAAAGCCGCGAACCAGCACCTCATCCCGGATCAGGCCGGTGAAAGTGGTGCAGGCCAGGCAAACCAGCGTCCAGTGGCGGCGAGCGTTGTCGTCTGTCTCCACCCGGTCCTTGATCCGGTTCCAGAGGTGGGTCATGGCCTTTCCCATCAGCCAGGCAAAAACGGCATGATGGTGTTTCGAAGGAGCCTCACCGGCCTCGAGCTTCGACCACAGCTTCAGCACCTGACGGAGCAGCCAGGTTTCGGCCCTTACCGGCCCGCTAGCCAATTCTTCGGCCGTTTCTTCGATCTCCTCAATCCAGTGGGGTAGCTCTTTCCGGTGATGATCCTCTTTGTCAGTCACCCCGTTCTCCGGGTTGGAGGTGTCGAAATCGCCTTCGGAAAACTCAATCACCCATCTGATCATCAGGTCGACGGCGCTCCATAGGGTGGCAGCTTCGCCACCCTCGCCGGGTTTCAGGTTATCGTGCGGGAACTTCACGTTCCAGGTAAGCCGTTTTCCATTCCATAGCTCCTTCATCGTGAGCTCGTTCACGGGTTTGAAGGCATCGTCGACAGTTGCCAGTGGCGCATTCTTGTCGCGCCCGAGTTCTCCGTAAACCTTGCGCATCAGGCTGAAAGCGTTTTCATAGAAGCCGAACCAGACGTGGAGGCCATGCTCCTCGATACGGTCGGCCAGGTCGGGGTTACGGCCGCTGGCGCCCTTGCCGCCGAGCCGCCATCCCATCTGGTACACGGTAATGTCGTATTCGGGGTGCTGTGATAGCTGCCAGGCAGTTGTCAGGGATGACATCCCGCCGCCGAGGATGGCGATTTTCTTTTTCATGGTATCTGGATGTTAATCCCCCGGCCTGAAGGCCGGGGTTAGTGATGTCTTCGTGGTTCGTATTCTATCAGGTTGTACATATTCTTACTACAGAGAGATCAGTATTTCATGCTGGGGGCGCGGGGGCTTCGCCACTTCCCATATCACCTTCCCCGCCCCGATCTGGAAATCCATCTTCACCTTCACGCTGATCAGCGCCTTCTGGCTCTTCAGTCCCAGGTCCTTCAAAAGGGGGTAGCCGGCCAGCTCATCAGCCAGCTGAAAATCGTATTCGCCCATGAGCTCCACATGCAAGCCCGTGAGCGGTGAGGGGGCCTCAATGATGGCCTGGTAGGCCGCTCCACCGTCTGTCGTAACGTCGCGAAACTGCTTGAGGAACACCAGCGGCATCTCGTGCCGGAAAAAGTCTTCCATCAGGCTGATCGGGAACTTCAAACCGGGCAAAACCAGCGGACCTTCGTCGCCCCACAGGTGCGGGCGCAGCTCGTGAAACAGCTCCCTGATCCCCGACCAGCTTTTCAGGGGCGATTCACCGCCGCTGATCCGGTTGAAGGAGAGCAGCGGCCAACGCTGTGCCTCCTCATCGGGGCCGAATTTTTTCAAACCGAAAACGTCGAGCGACAGCGATTCCGGATTGAGGATAGCGGGATCGTCGGGCAGGTCGACCCAGCCATAACTCTTGAAAAATCCAAATACTTCCCGGCCGCTCACCAGGGAATAGAGATCGGGTACCACCGTGTAAACCGGGAAGAGCACCGGCCGCTCGGCAATGAGCACCTTCCCCTCCTTCCTGACTTTCGCCAGTACGAGCCAGATGATCACCTGTTTCTCGGGCGACCAGCCCACATTCAGTGTGCCGGAATAGATTTTCGGGATGCGGCCCACCGTCACCATCATCACGTGGCTCAGCGGGTAGTAAGTGGCCTCCCCGCCCGAGGTGGTATTGAACACCCTGTCGCACAGGGCCACCAGGTTCTCCTTCGTACCCTCGAGAAAAAAGTTGTAGAAATAACCGCCTTCGCAAACCACCGGTGCCGGGTACGAAAGCTCTCCTCCATGTTCAATGTATTTCATGATATTATTTTTTTTTACCAGACATGCCCCTCCTCACCGACGATCTTATCCGGATATCCCGAGATCGCCCTGGAGGCCTGCATTCCGCTTACGGTGGCCGCCTCCACGCAGCCCATATTGAGACCGTTGAATGTCCAGTCACCAGCCAGAACCAATCCCTTGAAACCCGATTCGTCAGGTTTCAGGCGGTGCCTGCTGCTGCCGGCCACGGTCTGCACATAAAGCTCGGAGGGATCGATATTCACGCGGTGATACTGGCTGTCGAGCCGCTTCTCCCCGTTCTCCCCGGTGGGCGATACCAGGTCGTCCCAGCCGAAGCCGGGCCAGATGGTCTTAATTTCGCTTCCGAACAGCTCCGCTGTCCGCTCCCGGTTGTGGGCCATCACGCTTTTCGGATAATTGTGGTCGCGGGGCGGAGGCGCCTCCCGGTCGTCCGCCAGGCAGCCGGTGAAATAGGCGATCATCTTCACCTGGTCCGGATCCCAGTTCTCCTGCGGGATCAGGTGGCTCATGTCGGCCCAGGTCGACATCGGGGTGACCCCGAAGGTGCCGGTAACGGGCATGTCGTCCGGAGCGGCATAACCCAGCATTTTCAGATCCTTGTGGAGCCACACCTGGGCAGCCTGGGTGCGGACGGTCTTAACGTGCTCAATCATCTTCTTCCACTTTTCATTCGCGGCGATCAGGTCGGCGGCGATGTAGGGCAGCGACCCGATCGAAATTCCCAGGACGGCATAATCGAAGTCTTTCCCGTATTCCAGTTCCAGCCTCCCGCCCGCATCTTTCCATGGTGTCCAGAACGATTCGAGGTTGGTCTTTTCCTCCCGCAGTTTATCACCTTCAACGATCTGGTCGTAAAGGGGATAGCTTGGCCAGCATGGGAGGCCCTTTACCGGCACCAGCGGGTCGTAGGCCCCATCTTTCAGGTTCACTTGACGGCTGATCACGATTTTCGTAACCTGCTTACCGTCGGTGCGGATATCGGTAACCCGGTTGAAGAACTCGAACTTTACGCCACGCCGCTTCATCACTTCATACAATGGCGCGAAAACCACGTCACCCATACCGGCCTGCATCTTCCACATGAAGGCGCCGGTGTACCCCAGGGCTATCCTGGGCAATCCGTGTATCATGGTGCCGGCTTCCATGTTCTGCCTGACGCCGGGCCCCGAGGTCACGCCGTTTTCGTAGGCAAAGACGAGCTCGTAAAGTACGGTCAGCAATGGAGAGTTCAGCGTTTCCTCCGAGGCCCCGTGATGGGCGAGCCAGTCGCGGTAATCCCAATCGTTCAGCGACTCAAAGCCTTTGCCGAACAGCTCGTCCCGGAAAACGCCGCGGATGTTGGTGAGCCCGAAATCCAGGAAGATCCAGGCCCGTAATAGCTCCGGGCTGTCATCAATCCGGTGTTTTATCTTATCGTGTACCAGTTGCCTGAACTGGTGAAGCAGTTCTTCGATGCGCTTATGGACTTCTGAAGCTTCGTGCGGCGGGGTGCCCAGCGTCTTTACCAGTTCGCGGGCAATGTGAAGCATGTCACCGCCAAGATGCTTATTATCAGTCTTATCTATTCCGGCTAATTCGAGTGCCTCGTGCCACCAGGTAAAGAGGTGGCCATGACCGGCGGGTTCGGGGCTTAATTCCGAATGGTTGAGTGATCGTATGACTTTTGGGATCCAGTCGAGCATTTTCAGCAGGTAGTCCCACATGCCGGGTGTATGGCGCATGTCGCCGGGAAAGGAATCCGAAGACGGAGGCTCGAATATCCACGGCACCCATTTGCCCCTGATCTTCTGGTTAAGGACCACGCGGTTGTGAGGCAGGAAGGCTTCTTCCACCGTCGCGAGCGGCATGTCTTTGGGCCGGTCGAGCTCCCCATATGCATCCCGCATCACGCCGAACGCATTCTCGTAGCATCCCAGCCAGATGTGCAGGCCATGCTCCTCGATCCGGTCATGGATTTGCGGGTTCCGGCCGCTGGCGCCCTTTCCCCCCAAGCGCCACCCCATCTGGTAAACCGTCACCTCGTAACGGCCGCCCTGGTCGTGGTGCGTCAGTTCATATGCCGCGGTCATAGCGGCAACCCCGCCGCCAAGCACCGCCACGCGGATTTTTTTAACGGAATCAGCCATAAGATCAGATTACGCCCTTTTTTACAAGTTAGTCTGACCTATGATACAGATGAGGCGGGGAATTGTTCTGACCAGCAAAGTCCTGATAAGAGAATATGCTCCATCTAAAAGCAAAAAAAAAGCCTGGTTTGCACGAAACCAGGCCAATGCCTTCTTGCACACCCACACCACACACCCAAACCCAAACCCACCTCCGGGATTATGCCTCCCTGCGGTCAGCATGAGAAATAATAGTCGACAGAGATATTACCCCAGGTGATGCTCTCAAAGAATACGGCAGGTAATTCCGAAAAAATGATTCATTATTTCACTTTTCTCAGACTTTTAATCCTTGTTGGTCTGCGGTGTCCATGAATAATGCCGAGAATTACAATTTCGGCAGGTTTAATTTTATAGATGATGAGCCAGCTAAGGCAAACAGCTTGACGGTAGATTTTGTTTACAGTCGGAATCTCTTCGCATTCACGAAAGGCAAACGGACTCTTCTCAATTCGGTCAATGATTTTAAAAATCTCGTCACCGACTCTTATTGCATTTATAGGCTCATGCCTGATGTACGCAATGTAACCGGTAATACTATTTATGTTCTCTAAGGCGTGTTCGGTTACTCTTAAGGAATAAGTTTTTGAAGCTTCTTCTTTTGTTCTGCCCATTGTTGTTTGGCTTCGGTTAAACATACAGTTGGGGAGTTCTCGGCATACTCAACCCATCTTCTGAAATCTTCATTGGGTATAGATTCGCCAGGAAGAGAATACGAGCCTAAATCAGGTTCATGCAAAATACGTATCAAACGCTTATGCTCTAAATCCTGCAATGCCTTTAAGGAGTTGCTACCGGTAAGTTCTATAGTTAATGTTTGCATGACATTTTCACTTTAACGATTCCTGTTTGCAAAGGTATGCTACCTGAACATATATACAAAACTCTGGGTACAGTCAATCGATCAAAATCAAGAAAACCTCAGGACAAGAAATGGAAGAACTATCAATCCTGTGCGTGACATAGTCAATCATCCTAATTGTACTTATTAGCCTAATTATTTGGCAGTTCCAAAAATCCGCCTTACCTTTTTAATTCTCATTGCGACACTCGTTCGATCGTTAACCTTGACAGGTTGAAAGACATAGAATAAACCCAAAACGAGTATCGAATTGATAGTCCAGAGATAGAAGCGTTCTGAATGTTGTTTCAGCAAAGTATCCTTATCGATGAAATCCACTCCACCAAATATCAAAACCTACCCAAAATGAAGAATACATTACTATACATTTTGTTGGCGGTGTTTTCAGCACTGCCAATATCAGCACAGGTTTTTAAGCCTGTAATTGAATACTCGGATTGTTTTCTTGAAGATTGTCAATCTTTTAAGGATGACCCCAGAATTCAATTTGCTTTTATAACAGTACCGGAAAATCATGAAAATCCTGATGGCCGGTTCCTTAAGCTCGCATTTGTATTGATCAAATCTGCAAATGCCAACCCCGAACCGGATCCTATCATTTACCTGCACGGTGGTCCTGGTGGAATAGCACTATCATCTGCCAGGATTAATGCTTTCAAGAATCATCCTTTCAGCCAAAACCGTGACATCATTTTGATGGACTTTCGTGGGATCGGGTTTTCAGAGCCGGCTTTTTGCCCGGAATTTCAGGAAACACTCTCACAAATCATAGCTGAGAACCTCACTCCGCCTGAAGCAACAGAGAAAACATTAAGGCAGCTTTCGGACTGCTTTAATAAACTGAAAGCTGAAGGTATAAACATCAGCAATTACAATTCTGCTGAGGTAGTAAAAGACCTGGAAATGCTGAGAATTGCCCTGGGTATTCATCAATGGAATTTATGGGGGATTTCATATGGCACATGGGTTGCGCAAACGTATATGCGCGATTACCCGGAGTCAGTTCGTTGTGCCATCCTGGACTCACCGGTCCCGATGGGTGAAGCGGCATGGGGAGATGAGATCATAAAATATAAACGGTCACTTGATGCATTCTTCAAGGCCTGCAAAGAAAATCCCGCATGCCGCAATGCTTTTCCCGATTTGGAAGAACGGTTTTACAACGCCATGAATTCAGTGAAAGATAAACCCCTGACGGTTAAATATAAAAATGGTCCGGATGGCTTCGTATATCTCAACTTTCAGGACATGCACCTCGCCATTCAGCAGATGCTTTATTCTCCGGCATATTATCCCCTTATCCCCTGGTTGATAAAAGGAATCGAAGAAAGAAACAAAGACATATTTAATAACCTCACTCCTCAGTTGCTGGATAAAACACTTGATAATTCGGATGCTATGTTTGTCACGGTTATGAAATACGACAATGGCCTTATTTTAAATGACTTTCAAACAGAAACCGATGATCCCCTGCATGATGCATTAAATTATTTTGACAATACAATCCTGATGCTGAAACAGCTTGATTTCATCGGACAGGACTCTTTGGAAACACGGCCTGTTTTCAGTGTAATATCTTCCCTGATTTTGGTTGGTAGTATTGATCCGATCACTCCTCCGTCCGATGCGCATTTATTAAAGCAATCATTACCTAATAGTTTTCTGTTTGAATTTCCGGGCCGGGGACATGGCCTGACGCGCAATACGGAATGTGCCAAAAGCATTGCATGTAATTTTTTGAATGATCCTCTGACAGCCCCTGACTTTGATTGCATTGGAAACATGGAAGCGGATCCCGTCAACTGGGTAACAAAAATGTATTACAATCCCCGCGTAGCTACCATGGGACAGCAAATGTTAATGGAAAAACGATGGTATCTGCTCGGGGGTGTTGTACTATTAGTCTTGAGTTTTATCATATCGATGGTTTCAGCATTGATAAACCTGTTCAAAAGGGCCAGCGGCCAATCCAATCCTCCGGTACAAATCCGGAATATTGTGACCAGGATTTCTGCCCTGTTGGCCATACTGCTTTTTTCGGGCTTGATTTGGTTAATCGTGAAAACCGGAAACAATCATGGTGACCTGCTGTTAGTTGGTTTAGTGAATGAAGCAAGGGCTGTTGTATACCTCTCATTTTTTGTACTTGCAGGAACAATTTTTTCATTGTTTTATACTATCCAGGCCCTAAAACGCTCCTCTTCAGGCGGAAAGATATTATCCCTGTTTCTTTGTGCCTCACTGGTATGGTGCAGCGTTTTAATACTTCATTTTCAGTTGTTTCCATAGATATTCCAGAGCCAGTATGCAGTTTATTCCGGGCTCAAAGGCAATCTCTCTATTTGCCTGAATTCCAAGTGCCTTGACCCCGCCTTGGGCTGCTCAATTCAAACCGTAACGGACTGCTCAACGGTACCGTTTTATCTGATCAGTCTGACTGGATATCCGCTACGTACTGTTTATCATGGACAAATTTGCCGGAGTATTTTCCTGCATAGGTTCTCCTTAATGTCTGAGTGACGGGGAACGGTCGATGATTTTCCGTTGCTATTATTCCTGTAGAGTATGGTTACCCCCTTCACGGATGAAAGCGCAATCGTTTTTTTCGAGGTGCTTAATGAGCTTGTTTCTCTTCATCAGAAGCTGAAGGTCATGGTTTGAGTGATCAGCTTACTGGTTCTTCCCTTCATGATGGTTGCTCTCATTTCCTCAAATACCAGGTTCACGGCGTCTGTGAGATTATCCTTTGCTTCTTCAATCGTTTCCCCCTGGGTGTTTATCCCGGGTATTTCCTGAACATATGCAATGAAACCGCCCTCATCGCAAGGTTCGAAAACAGCCGTGATCTCAATGTTTTTCATGATCCATTTTTTACAAAGTTAACCGATAAGACCATCAGTCCCAGATAATCGATTACTGTTATCAACATTCAAGTAAGATTCATCCTGGATTGTCCACACCTTTCAAAATTACTTGCCAAATACTCCCCAAAAATCCCAAAACCCAAAACCGATCTACTTGATTATCCAGGTCTCGATTTGGCAACTCCTATTATGCTTTTCCTTGCAGATTCTTACGCATACCGATAATGAAAAAAACCTGAATCTATTACTGATTCAGGCCTTTGTCCTTTCCACACCCACACTCACACACAAACCCACACCCACCTCCGGGATTATGCCTCCCTTCGGTCGGCATGATCCCGAGGGGGGGGGGTCCAAAAACCTGTTGCGATTTTTCTCCTGCGGAGTAGCGTTTTTCTGTTTTACGGACATCTCGCACAGAAGACTGTGCGGCAGTCCGTAAAACAGAAAAACCTGCTGCGCAGAAATCGCAACAGGTTTTTGGCGGAGAAAGAGGGATTCGAACCCCCGGTGCCCTCGCAGGCACAACGGTTTTCAAGACCGCCGCGATCGACCACTCTGCCATTTCTCCATGCCGCAAAAGTAAAAAAAATTATGGAATCCTCACAACTCATCATGGGATTCGTCCTCCTGAAGGTCCTGAAAACAGTGAGGTGTCATCCACAAAGTGGAAAAAAGTGCATAAGATCAGGCAGTTATTAACAAACCCTTGATTTTAACCAACTTTTGCTAAAAATATATCGTCTGAAATTTGCGTAAAATCAATAATGGCCTAAATTTGTATAGCATTGCAACTATTCACTAACCCATAAAAACAGTTTTTATGAACAAAGCACAATTAATTGACGCCATTGCAAAGGATGCTAACCTTACCAAAGCTGATGCTAAAAGAGCTCTGGATGCATTCGTAAAAACCACAGCTGCTACTCTTAAAGGTGGTGGTCGTGTTGCCCTCGTAGGATTCGGTTCATTCTCCGTTTCAAAAAGGAATGCCCGGACCGGCCGTAACCCCCAGACTGGAGCGCCCATTAAAATCGCTGCCAAAAAGGTTGTAAAATTCAAAGCAGGAACAGAACTGACCGGTAAAGTAAAATAACCGTCTTAATCTTATTCAAAGGGAGTGCTTGTCACTCCCTTTTTTTTTATCATGAAAGACCTGATAAAGTACCTCTCACAGTTTGCCACGGAACGGCGCTTTCAGCTGATGACGCAGATAGCGGCACAAAGGACACGTTACCTCACCGTTGTTCTGGAGGATATCTACCAGCCACACAATGCCAGCGCAGTCCTCCGCACCTGTGACTGCCTGGGGATTCAGGATGTTCACATCATTGAAAAGAAAAACCGTTATACCCTCAATCCTGATGTGGAACTCGGATCTGCGCAATGGTTAAGCCTCACCAAGTTTAACCAAGCGGAGACCCCTGCATTGGAAGCTCTCTCTGCCCTTCGGTCCAGGGGCTACCGGATCGTTGCCACCACGCCGCATGTGAACGATGTCAGCCCGGATGAATTTGACCTCCTGAAAGGCCCGGCCGCCATAGTTTTCGGCACAGAAATGAGGGGCATAACCCCTGAAATACTTGACCAGGCTGATGATTTTATCCGTATTCCCATGGCCGGGTTCACGGAAAGCTATAACATCTCCGTGTCGGCCGCCATAATTCTATATACACTAAGTCAAAAACTCAGAAAATCAACAATAGATTGGAAGCTGACTTCAGAAGAGTCCGATAATCTTTTACTTGAGTGGCTCCGAAAAAGCATCAAGCACTCTGATCAGCTTGAAAAAAGATATATCTTTGATAATCAAAAGAAAGACTCATGGCAATCAAACCTATGAATTGCATCATTATCGAGGATTATGAGGAATCCCGGCAACTGGTTGAAATCTTTGTCCAGAAAACCCGGATGCTTAACCTCATAGGGTCCTATGCCTCAGCAGTAGATGCAATAAATGCTCCCACCGGCAGCCAAAAAATCGATCTGGTTTTACTGGATATTGAACTCCCTGAAATGTCGGGGATGGAATACCTCAGGACTCTTACCGATAAACCCGTTGTGATTATCCTTTCAGCCCAGGAGAAATATGCACTGGAGGCTTTTGAGTATGATGTGACCGATTACATTCTGAAGCCGAACACCTATGCGCGGTTTTATAAAGCCGTGTCTAAGGCTTACACTCAATGGAGGCGGGAGCAAAACGTTCAGAAGATCCAGAACGAGATTTTCGTGCGCAAAGGTGCAAGTCTGATTAAACTTAGTTATGATGAGATTCTTTGGGTTGAAGCTCTTGAAAACTATGTACTTGTCATCACACCCAGGGAAAAGTTTACGGTTCATTTCACCCTGAAGGCGATCATGCAGAAATTACCTCCTGACCAGTTTCTCCAGGTCCACAGATCACACATCGTGAACATCAATAAAATCAATGAGATACAGAGAACATCCCTCGTAATTAATGATGGCACCAGGGACCATGAGATCCCTGTAGGAAAATCCTATAAGGAGCAGCTTCTTGCGAGCCTGAATCTCATGTCTCGGTAAATCTGATGAAGTCCTCTAAAGAATCATTCCTTAAATACCTCGGACAAACATCACCCTACCCCATCGGCCTTGAGATTGACCATGCCGAGGGTTGTTTTGTTTTTGATCCCGAAGGCAACAAGTATTATGACCTGATCAGCGGATTTTCGGTCAGCAATACGGGCCATTCAAATCCTGAGATCGTTGAAGCGATCAAATGTCAGGCGGAAAAATACCTGCACACCATGGTCTATGGTGAATACATTCAGGCTCCGCAGGTTGAATACGCCAGAGCCCTGATTCATTCGCTTCCGGAGGGTTCCTTTGACCAGGTTTTTTTCACCAATTCAGGCGCAGAGGCCGTTGAGGGTGCTCTTAAGCTGGCCAAGCGATATACAGGCAGACATGAACTGATCTGTTTCCGCAATGCATATCATGGATCCACACATGGCGCCCTCAGCGTAATGGGAAGTGAATTTTACAAAACCGCTTTCCGGCCGCTGCTGCCATCTGTCAGGATCCTCGATTTCAATGATTTAACGCAACTGAATCAGATCAGCCAGACTACAGCCGCTGTCATTATTGAGCCTATCCAGGCTGAGGCTGGAATTATACCACCGGCTCCGGGATTCCTAACCGCACTTCGTGACCGATGTGATACTGCCGGGACACTTCTTCTTTTTGATGAAATTCAGACTGGATTCGGCCGGACAGGTGAATTATTTGCATTCATGCATGAAAATGCGATTCCTGATATTCTTTTACTGGCCAAAGCATTGGGTGGAGGAATGCCGTTAGGGGCATTTATCTCTTCCGGGAAGATCATGTCGGTATTATCTCATGATCCGGTTTTAGGCCATCTTAGCACCTTTGGGGGTCATCCGGTATCCTGCGCTGCAGGCTTAGCATCACTGGTTATTATCAAACGTGAGCAGCTGGCTGAAAAGGCAAGTCAGCATGAGGTGTTCATCAGGAAAAAACTTCAGCATCCATCTATTCTGGAAATTCGGGGCCAAGGACTCATGCTGGCTCTGGTTCTTGATTCGAAGGAAAGGGTTGACCGGTTTTTCAAAATAAGCCTCAGTCAAGGCCTTTTGTTTGATTATTTCCTTTTCTGCCGGGATGCCATCCGGGTAGCCCCCCCGTTAACCATATCTGAAGAGGAACTAAGCGACCTGTGCACCAGGATCATTGAGACCCTCGAAAAAACATAAAATCAGACTATTTAACCTCGAAGTCGAGCAATACCTCGCCCTCAATGGCTGCGGTCAGTCGGTCGCCCAAATGAACGGGTCCAACGCCCGCCGGAGTGCCGGTATATATCAGGTCACCCATCTGAAGTGTAAAAAACCGGCTCACATAGGAAATTATATAATCAAACGAGAAAATCATATCTGAAGTTTGTCCTGTCTGGACCCTTGATCCATTGATATCAAGACTGAACTCAATTGAAGTAAGATCCTTAACGGCTGATTTGCTGATAAAAACTCCAACCGGCGCAGAACCGTCGAACGCCTTGGCCTTCTCCCACGGCAACCCTTTCTCCTTTGCCTTTTGCTGAAGGTCACGGGCTGTAAAATCAATTCCTACCGTTAGCTCTTCATAATACCGGCCGGCAAATTTCTCTTCGATATTCTTCCCCACTTTGCAGATCTTAAGAACAATCTCAACCTCATGGTGAATCTCCTGAGAAAAATCGGGGTAAAAGAAAGGCTTGTTTCCCTTGATGACCGCGGTTTCCGGCTTGAGAAAAACAACCGGTTCTGCCGGAACAGGATTATTGAGTTCCCGGGCATGTTCCAGGTAATTTCGGCCGACTGCAATGATTTTCATTTTATAATTCTCTTAATTTCAAATATATACGACTGATAACCCGCTTGGTGTAAGCAGGAAAATCTCCATCCATCATCCAATTGTAATAGCCTTTGTCTTTGCGGAACACATCTACCACCTTTTGCCCTTTGTATCTTCCAAAGTTGAACAGTTCGTCACCTTTTTCATCGCAAATGATGCGTCCGGCAAAGTCGACAAAACGATTTGCCTGCCCAAGAGAAGAGAGTGAATCAACCGTTGGGCTCAGGTCGGTGTAGCGCGCCAGCTGGGCCTGAAGTATCTCCCAGGTAGCCTCCACGTCAGCTGTTGCTGAGTGGGCGTCAACCAGGTCTTTGCTACAATAGAATTTATAAGCAGCCGACAAATTGCGGGGCTCTTTCATGAAAAAAATCGCCTGAACATCTACGAACTTATTCTCTTTCAAATCGATGTCATAGTCGGCCCTGGCAAACTCTTCCGCCAGCATGGGAATATCGAACTTATCGGAATTATAACCACCCAGGTCACAGCCACGGATCAGCGAGGCCACCTCGCCGGCGATCATCGCAAAAGTGGGTGAATCTGCCACATCGGCATCAGAGATCCCATGAATTCTGGTTGTTTCCGCCGGGATCGGAATGCCCGGGTTAACACGGTATGTTTTTGTTGTTTTATCGCCCGATACATCAACTTTCAGGAGTGCGAGTTCAACAATTCTGTCTGTTCCGATATTAAGTCCGGTCGATTCGATATCGAGGAAAACAATCGGGCGGGTCAATACTATATTCATGAAGTTAAAAGTTGTTTGTCCGGGATCGGAGAGTTTAATGCGTTTCATCGGTGGAAAAAAGAACCCCGCCGAAGCGGGGCTAGTATCAGGCATTGATCATCATGGGCATCAGTAGCATCAGCAGATTTTCATCTTCTGATTCTTCCTCCTTGGGTAGAACAATTCCGGCACGGGTAGGATCGGCCAATTCAACAACGACCTCCTCGGAAACGATATTATTGAGAATATCGATCAGGAATACTGATTTAAAACCGATTTCCATGTTGTCCCCGCCATATTGGCAATTGATCTTCTCGACGGCTGAAATCGAATAGTCGATATCCTGGGCCGAAATAACCATTTGATTGGATCTTAGCTGGAGTTTAATCAGGTTACTGGCCTGATTGGAATAGACAGAAACTCTGCGCAGGGTATTTAAAAACTCGATCCGGTCAATATAGAGTTTGTTTGGATTGTTTTTGGGGATGACCGATTCATATGCCGGGTAGTTACCTTCTACGAGACG
Organism: uncultured Porphyromonadaceae bacterium; assembly: GCA_964416825.1. Classification (GTDB taxonomy): domain Bacteria; phylum Bacteroidota; class Bacteroidia; order Bacteroidales; family UBA12481; genus UBA12481. Next base: position 14,074 of record CAYQFT010000022.1, on the reverse strand, counting down.
GCAAATGAGTTTGTATTCTGAGAGGGTGAATACAGCGTTTTTTTCGTCAAAAGCCAGGGTAACCTCGTTCTCTTCGCGCGGAAGAATATTTTTCAGGAGGTTAGCCGGTTTTTTTGGAAGAATGAAGGACGCGTCTTTGGCTGACCGGATATCTTTTCTTTTATACCTCACCAGTTTATGGGCATCTGAAGAGACAAACGTAGCCATGTCACCACGAAGTTCTACTAGAATGCCATTCATCACAGGCCTCAGTTCGTCGTCGGCTGTAGCAAAAAGGGTACGGCTGATTCCTTTGCTCAGGGATTCTGCTGCAAAAGATACATCCGTGAGCCGGTCTTCCTTCAAGGCCGGAATCACCGGGAAATCAATTCCGGGCTTACCCACGATGCTGAATTTTCCATTCTCAGAAATTATATCAATGCCGAGAGAATCCAGGTTGATATCAAAAGTCAGGGGCTGCTCAGGAAACTCTTTCAGAGTATCAACAATGATTCTGGCTGGAATTGCAATGGAGCCATCTCCATCGGCATTGTCCAGATGAATTGTGGTTATCATTGTAGTTTCCAGATCAGACGCTGTAACAACCAACTCGTTTCCACTCATCTGGAATAGAAAATTATCCAGAATCGGAAGGGTATTCTTTGAACTGATCACCCGGCTGATAGCCTGAAGGTGCGATAGCAGATCGGTGCTTGAAATAATGAACTTCATATGGATTGCATTTATTCGGTCAAGATTTCAGTTGAACTTCTAAAAATAACAAAAACTGCCTGATTCTTTTCCTAATTCCAGCGTCCAGCGACAAAAAAATCATCGAATCGCAGGAAAATGGGATTAAAGACATAATACTGAATTACGACCCAATCTTTGTCATCGATCAGGCCCCACATTCGTTCATCGTCAGTTTGAAGCAGGTTACCCTCAGCATCGACCTTGCCAAGGCCGGACCTGGGCCAAGCCTTAATACTCCGTCTCAAACCGTTCCTGTCCTCGAGCGTTACCGTGCGAAAGGGTGTGGCACTCTTAACGAAAGTCAGATCAGGCTCCGGGATACTGTCTGCATAAAATTCGAAATTGAGCCGCTCAAACTGACTCAGGAAAAATTTGGATCCGATCGTATCCAACGGGGCCGGATTGGGCCTTCCGCTAAGCGACCGAATTGCAAACCTGGCGTTGCCGAGGTTTTCAAGCCTGAATGACTCATCTGGTTTCGCCGGATTCTCAACCGTAACAGCCGCTATATCGTTAAAGTTGTACCGAAAAATTTCTGTTGATCTCCAGCTTTCCTCATCAATAAAAAAACGAGACGAAAGGTATCCGATAAAACCTGGTATATGTATAATAAACGGTACTGAAGAACCCTCAATCATCATGAAGGTTCCCATCTGATCCTGAGTAGGACCGCCAACATAAATAGTCTTTATCAGTTTTTTACCCTCATAGACTTCGACTTTTGTATTGCGCGTTGCCAGCATCTTGACGGCATTATCCATCATGGACTTTGAAACAGGAGATTTGATCCTGACGCGATAGAGGGTTTTAAGCAGATTGTCGATGGCATCCGGACGTACCAGATATTTGTCGTTAACCAACCAGCGGTTGCCAGACCTTGTCAGGGTAACTTGGGACAAGTCCTTTCGGACCATAAAGATTTTTGTGATGGCCGCAGTGTCTTCCACGGCAAAGTCCCGAAGTTCCTTTTTCAGGCTGCTGCTTGAATTGCGTGTGGCAAAAACGATCACGATGATACCCAGTATCAGGATTATCATCAGAATTATAGTGTTTTTTTTCATTCTACTTTGCGTATTTTCTTTTCCTGGCAATCATATAGATTAATCCAGCTAACAAAATGATGGCGACCGGAATAATGAGATTGACCATCTTCCAAAGAGTCTTCTGTTCATTGATCCTGACTATGTCCAAAGGTCTCACCCGGACCTCACGTGACCGCAGGGTCATAACCCCCTCATCATCAAGTAGATAGTTAATGCAGTTGAGTAAAAAATCTCTGTTCCCAAAGGTCGTTTTAGTGGCAGGGTCATAGCCGAGCGGAGAGGTAAAATACTGTCCGTCCCGAACCTCGACAAAATTTCGGCCTACCTCACCATCAGCTATTACAATCATCTTGGTTGGCTTCTCGCTTTTCTCAAAAACCTTGAAAACACCGTTGCTGATGAAATCGGGCATAAGCCGATGCGCAAAATGGCTTTTGAAATTCCCTTCAAGCAGAACTGCAACAGGCAGGTTGCTCAGCGGAAACTTTGAAGCATCAATTCTTTCTGCAAAAATATCGGTACTAACCCTGACAGGGGTCCTGACAACTCTTGAGTTTCCCGATGTACTCAGGAGTATCGTTTTTCTCAATTCCGGATCCTCGCCAACCGTATCGATAGGACTAACAAATTCAAACTTAACGGGATTGATGTTTTTTGAAATGATATTATCTGGTTTGCCAGAGATCAATGGAAAGTAAACAAATGGCGCAAGCTGCCACTTAGGCTGATCGGCGCCTTCCTCGCGGGCATCCACCGGAAGAAGTGAGCACTCGACATCCTGCACCACGCTGGAATTGATCCGGGCTCCATAGGTAAACAGCATATCCCCGATATTAACAATACTGTTGACTACCCCCATTGTCTCCTTTTGGGTGGCAATCTGGTTCAAATCCACCTTTATTGCATCAACCATCCAGAGTACTTTCCCACCGCGGAGGATATACTGGTCAATGATGAACTTATCCTGCTCCGAAAATTTTTCTTTTGGGTCAGCTATCACAATGGCGCCAAACTTGTCTAACGCACTGAGCTGCCCCGATATTTCGACACGTTCTACCAGGTAGAAATCACCTAATGCCCTGGAAAATCTGGCCGATTCATACTGATTCAGTTCTCCATGGCCTTCGACAAAACCAATGGTAGGAGTATTATCCCTGGAAACCGTACGGATTCCTGTAATAAAATCATACTCAAGGGTTTCTATTGCTCGGTTGATAGATTCATCGCCAAAGGTGTTTCCAATGGTTCCCGAGAAGAAGTTCACTACCCTTTCATATTCCTGGCCATGCTGCCGGTAAGACAGAAGAGCCGCGGGAAACACAACCTGCTGAACAGCAGTTCCGTTGGCAAGTTGGGATTGTACATTGTAATACCGCAAACCATCTTTGGCCAGTTCATTATATATCTCGCGACGGGTTTTTTCGTCGGGACTTTCAGAAGGATTAATGAATTCAAACTCGATGTTTGACTTGCCATAAACCTTGAATTCATTAAGGAGTTCACGTGTCGCCTTGCTAAGTCTCATGAAACCGGCGGGCATACTGTTACCTCCAAGGTAGACTTTGATATATACAACATCCTTGAGGCCGGCAAGATACTTGCGCGTGCCTTCTGAGATGCTGTAGCGTTTTTCCTGGGTCAGGTCGATCCGATGATAAATAAAGGATCCGGCAATGTTCAGGAGAACGACCACCAAAAGCAGGAGCCCCAGTTCAAGAATATTCTGCCGTTTAGCTTTTCTTTTGTCCATCGTATCCTCCTACCACTTGCGGCTTTCTAAAACTATCTTGGTAAAAAGTATAAATACTCCAATGGCCGACAGGAAGTAAATAACATCACGCGTATCAATCACTCCGCGGGCCAGTGAATTGTAATGAAAAGAGATGCCCAAACCTGCAAGAAGATTCTCAACGGAACCCGCAAAACCTAATTTTGACAAGTAGTCAAAACCAAGAAAAAAAAGGAAACAGCCCAACACACCGAGTATAAAGGATACAATCTGGTTTTCGGTGAGTGAGGAGGTAAAGAGGCCGATGGAAACATAGATTCCCGCTAGAAGGATCAGCCCCAGAAAAGATCCCCAGAAACCGCCAGTGTCAAGGTTTCCGGGGGGATTTCCCAGGGTGCTCACCGAGAAATAGTAAACCAGGGTTGGGAGGATCGCCAGGAGAACAAGGACCACGCCTGCGAAGTACTTTGCCAGGATAATCTTAAGGTCGCTCATAGGCCGGCTAAGCAGCAATTCGAGTGTTCCAGTCCTCTTTTCATCAGAAAACAGCCGCATCGTGACGGCAGGAACCAGAAAGAGAAAAACCCACGGAGCAATAATAAACATAGGGTCGAGGCTGGCATAGCCTGAATCCAGGACATTGAATTCACCTGGAAAGACCCAGAGGAAGAGTCCGGTAAGCAACAGGTAAACGACAATAACCACATACCCGGTAATTGAACTGAAGAAACTGTTTATTTCCCGTATAAACAATGTTAGCATAAGTCCGCAGATTTTGAGAGCTACAAATGTAGAAAAAAAACCGTAAGGCCTAGGTTCTTAATGCAGCAGTAACGATAATCCGGGCGGCTTCGGCGGCACTCTGCCGGTCGGTCAGTAGGGTTTTCATTTCACGGTAGCCTTCAAGGACTTCCAATCTTTCTGGCCCTTCCTCCGTAATTCGTTTCAAGCTGCTCACGAGACTGGACTCATTGAGACTGCCTTGAATCAATTCACTAACACAGGATCTGCCAAGGATCAGGTTTACCAATGATATAAACTTTACACGGATCAGAAGTCTTGCAATCAGGTAGGAGACACCGGTTGTCCGGTAGCAAACAACCTGGGGTGTGCCAAGCAATCCAGCCTCAAGGGTTGCAGTTCCTGAGGTTACCAAAGCGCTTCTGGAAGCCCGAAGGAGCTCAAGGGTTTTTCCCCTCACCAGTGTGGCTGAAATCCCCGGAAGCAAAGCCTGATAATAGGAATCCGGGAAAGGGTTGCAAGCTGCAACAACAAATTGATAGTCGGGAAAGAACCTTATGATTCCGGCCATTATGGGTAAGTGCATTCGAATTTCCTGATTTCGGCTGCCGGGCAAAAGAGCGATAATCTTCTTAGAATCAAGACCAAGATCGTGCAGGATCTTGTCCGGATCTTCTTGTAAAACAGGCAGGGTATATTCAACCACCGGATTCCCTGTGTAATAGGAATCAGCCCCGTACCGGGTCAGAAAATCCGGCTCGAAAGGCAGTATGCAAAGTGCTTTATCTGAATATCGGGAGATTCTTTTTCCGCGCGATGGCATCCAGGCCCAGATCTTTGGGGTGATATAGTAAACAGACCGGTAACCCCTTTTGGATGCCCACCGGATCAGCCGGAGATTGAATCCCCCAAAGTCTACCGGAATGATTATATCAGGCTTAAAATCCACTATACCCTGATGGCACACCCGGAACAATTCAAGGATTCTGCCTGCCTGTCCAAGAAGCTGGGTAAAACCCATGAATCCAAGTCTTTTTACATGAATCAGCGGTTCTAGTCCGCCTGCTTTTGACATTGCATCCCCGCCGATAAACCGGAATTCCGCCCCAGTATCCTGCTCCCGGATCCGGTTCATCAGGCTGGCGGCATGCTGATCTCCTGATTGTTCTCCGGCGATGAGGAAGTAACGCATGGGATTTAGGATTTACGATTGATGACCGATGACCGATGACAGATGACAGATGACAGATGCGTTTAGGTAAAACGTATAATAATGACTGTTAACGTGAAGATAAAAGTAGCCAGGAGGACTCCGCGGGCGGATTTTAGAAGATTCTTCCTGATAAATCCATAGAAAACAAGAAGGTCCGGAATAACTGACAGGGAGACGATATGAGTCAGGATACCAAGGTTCTTATAGACCGATATGAATTCACCGAGGCTCAGGTTACTGTACCTGACCAGATAAAAAACAAAAAAAGCGAGCAGAGGAACCGCCAATCCGAGGAATAAGCCCAGCCCAAGGGAATTGTATTTTGCTATACCTGCAGGTCCCATCCTCGCAACATTTCAATATTGGAATAATCGGTTACGTCAACACAAACGGGTACCATAGCCGCAAAATTGTTTGCTAGGGCCCATTCATCGGTATCACCTGCGGCCAGCTCGTGGTTGTGAAATTCGCCAGTTAGCCAGAAATACTCATGTCCACGGGGATCCACCCTCCTCTCGAACTCTTCTTTCCAAACACCTCTGGCTTGCCGGCAAACCCGCATTCCACGGCACTCCTCAGGACTTATTCTTGGGAAGTTGATGTTTAAACAGGAATTATCAGGCAAACCTTTTTCAATCAGGTTCCTGATTACAGGGCCTGCATATTGACTGGCCAGACGGAGATCGGCTTCGGGAGAATGGTCATCCACCGAAAATGCTGCAGAAGGAATCCCGTTCATACATGCTTCAATGGTTGCAGCAACCGTTCCTGAATAAAAAAGGCTCACAGAAGCATTCGATCCATGGTTAATACCTGAGACAATAATGTCCGGACGTCTGTCAAGTATTTGGTTCAGTGCAATTTTTACACAATCTGCAGGTGTCCCTGTGCAGGCATAGATAGAACACGACCCTTTCTGGCTGATGGTTCTCAACCGGATGGGGTGGTTCATGGTCACCGCGTGTGACATGCCCGACTGTCCGGTTGTAGGTGCAACAACAATCACATCACCAAATTGAGATGCTACTTTTGATAGTTCCTGTATTCCACGTGCTTTATAGCCGTCATCATTGGTCACCAGGATCAGGGGTCTGCTCATTATCTGAAATTTTAGTCCGCTAAGGTAGGAATAGTTTACTGCCGGTAAAAACAGCGGTCCGGTGACCAGCCCAAAAATAAGGATGACAATAATATTTCCCGTGGAACTCTTTTGTCTAATTTTACCGCCCGTTGTGGATGCAAATGAAGATGCGCTCAGGAATATTTGGATTCATAGTGCTGCTTGGATTAACTACTTCCGGTTGCAGTGAGGCTATCGATGTGGTTATGCCAGGCACTCCGGTTCCGGTTATTTATGGCGTGCTGGATTCCAATGATAGCGTGCACTACATTAAACTCTCCAAAAGTTTTGCAGGCACAGCCGATCCCAAGATCCTGGCCTCAGATCCAGAAAAGGTCTTTTATCAGGATGCGACACTGTCTTTACGCGAAAAATTCGGATCCCGCAGGTATACCTTCACCCGGATGAGCGGGCCTGAACGCACGGATGGATACTTTCCCGGTTTGCCGAACCAGTCCTACAAGCTTACTGGCAAGCTTCTTAGTGGGTACTACGACCTGATGGTGATCCTACCCACGGAAGGGGACACTCTTGTATCCACCTTCCACCTGATGGACGATTTTCAGGTTCTGAACCCAAAACCCGGTTTTAAAAGATTCTATTTTTACGAAGATCCTACCGTTTTTTCCTGGCCCGATTATCATGAAGCAGGGCTGTATGAACTATCCCTGACCTTCACGTACCAGGAATTCATGAAATCAGGCGAAGCAATAAACAGGATTGTGCATTTCAGCCGACAAATGGATCCGGAAGAGCTGGAACATGAGAAAACCCATTTTAACTACCGGTTCTTCTCCGATCCGTTTTTCTCCTTCATTGCCAGTCAGGTTGTACGAGACGAACAGGTGGACTATCGTAAACCTGTGGATCTTTCGATTGAAATAACCGCGGCGGATACTACTTTATCCCGGTATCTGAAATGGTTCAATCTGGAAATTGATGACCGGATCAATCCGAATGGCAATATTCCAGGCGCCATCGGTGTGGTAGGCTCCAAGAATACAGTCCGTTACAAGGGCCTGATTTTCTCAGGACGCTCACAGGATTCATTGATCCGGGGCCGATATACCAGAAACCTCGGTTTTGTTGCCAACAGTGAATGGTAAATCCAATGGGCCGACCCGTAACCCGAATAACCCTCCTTCTCCTCCTGGCTTTTACGGGATGCAATCCGATTGACCAGAATCCACCTCAATGCTCCATCCGGGTATCCCCTGAAGTCGGGGACTCGCTGACTGTATTTCTGTTTGACGGCGATAACTCCCTAGATGACCTTACCGAACCATGGCAACTAAAAATCCGATGGGATGCGGAAAGTGATGGAAAATGGGAGACTGATTTTTCAATTTCTAAACAGTTTTCCTGGCGGTTTCCAACTAACGGACGCTATACCGTGACCGGGGAAATATTGGATGGTGCAGGAAACCGGTCGGCAAGCACCTTTATGGTTGAGGTCAGGGACGTATTTCGCGACTCTTCTTTTCTTGACGCCAGAGATGGTCACACATATGGCGCAGTCCTTCTGGTCAGCCGCTGGTGGATGAGTGAAAACCTCAGATTTGGTCAGAATGTTGATGATCTTGTGGTTACGCGAACAAATGGCATTATTGAATACTATTCTGATAAGAATGAGAATTATGGGGCCTTCTATACCTGGGGTGAAGCCACCCGGGAAGGGGAAGATTCCGTGTCGGGTATCTGCCCGCCCGGATGGCGGCTGCCCAGAAAAAAGGATATCCGTGAGGTAAATGATCTGGTTTATTTTAGAAAGAATCTCGGAAAATATCTTCTTGACGATGGCATATTAGGTCTTGATCTGAGGCTAAGCGGCCGTTTTGTGAGATCGGCAGGAAAATGGGATGGGCAAGGCAATCGATCAAGCTTTTGGATCAATGATGGCACAAAGCCAAGCAGGTTTAAAAGCTGGGTTCTCTATCGGACTTCATCCGAGCAGGATGCATTGACGATTGTTTACGAGGGAGACTGGGGCGCAGCCGCCTATGAAGGCTGGCCGATCGATTGGGGTGAATTCAATTATGGACAGGTAGCCTTACCCGTGAGATGCGTAAAAGACTTATAAGTGGAACGATCGCTGCATTTGCGCTGGCTTTTGCCGTACAGGGCTGCCGGAATGATTTTGAGCTGGCCCTTCCGGGTGGTCCTGTTCCGGTTATCTATGGCGTTATTTCACCAGATGATTCAGTACACCGGATTTATCTTTCCCAAACCATCCCATCGCGGGATTCATTACCTTCTGCTCCTCCTGAGGCAGACGTCTTTTTAGAACTCAGAACGCCGGAAGGACTGGTAATAGAAAGAAAACGGTTAACCCGGGTTCAGGGGCTTCCCAAAACGGATGGATTTTTTCGGATGGAACCGAATTTCTATTATGAATGTGCCGCAATGGACATTGTTGAACCTTCCCCCGGTAAAAGAATTCTTTACGCTCTGACGGCCGCCTTGTCAGGAAACACTAATTACCTGTACGCTGAAACCGAGATTCCACCTGAGCCTTTCCTGCAGTTTGGCAAGGGTTTGAACACCCTTATCCCGGTCAACCTCTACCCGGAAAAAGGGGAAAATGAAATCAACATCTTCCTCCCCGATACACTCTGGTCAGAATTTCATGCAGTGGTTCATTATTCCGAGAAAATCAACCAGGCATGGCAAACGAAAAGTATACGGTATCATCGGAAATATCCGGCTGTTATCCGAAACAGCGATACAAGGTCTGATCATTTCTACCTTGATGAGGGATGGTTTTTTACATTGATTATCAACAACATCAAACAGGACACGCTGGTTCAGGCAAGGCGGTTCAGCCATATGGAATTCGGTATGAATTATGCTTCCCGTACGTTCAATGATTATTATAGGTCTGTGCAATATCAGTCTGACCTCGATCCTTCCGTTTACTCCAACATTGTATCAGGCATGGGAATGTTTTGCGCTGCGAATTCCCGCTTTTACAGCGGATTCACCTTAAATTCCCGATCGCTTGATTCCCTGATAAATGGGATTTGCACCCGGGATTTGAAATTCATTGACTAATTTCTTTTCACCTGTTGCACAACAGTATTGTATGCATATATTTGTTGAGGAAGCCGGTAAACTCAACCTATGCATTCTCGGTATCGAATTGTCATACTGACCATTGCAATACTATCTGTAACCCTGTACTCAAATGCACAGGTTACTGCAGAAGGGAAATACCTGATATTAAATGGAGTTGACCAGCACATGGTGATTAAAAATCATCCGGATTTCAATATTGTTGCCGGTGAAAGCTATACCATGACTTTCAGGATCTGGCAGGCGGATTTTGCAGCCACCTCCCGGGTCATCAGCAAGGGAAATTCCTATATGCCTGGAAGCCGGTATGAATTCTGCGTCTATAATTCAGCCCAGAAGCCAAATTTTGGGCTGAACCTTTACAATGCAGAAAACCGGAGCCTTGGAGCCACCTATGTTTCAGCACTGAATGCAGGTGTCTGGATTCATATAGGCTGGGTTTATCACAGCGAGGAAAAGGCTTCTAAAATCTATATAAATGGACAGCTATTTAGCTCGGTCACAAGCAGCCATATCGGGAAGGACAAAATTGAAAACACCTTTGACCTTATAGTCGGGTGTGGGATAACCGACCCTGAAGACCCTGTAAAATACCAGTTCTGGCGAGGAAATATCGATGAGCTCCGAATCTGGAAGAGAGCGCTTTCAAGCCTTGAAATAGCTGCGGATCAAACAGCCTCGAAGCCAAATTTTTACGGGCTGGCTACGGCTTATGACTTTGAAAAAATTGAAGGGGCAACTGTACCGGACATTTCCGGAAATGGTCATGGCGGACATTTACTTGGATATGGCATCCGGATGGTCCATACCGAACTCCCGGTAGGAATTGGAGAAACTGACGAACGACTCTGCGGTTTTCGTCTGATCTCCGATCCGTTCCCTGAAACCCTTACCGGCATTACCATCAGCCTGTTGGGCACAACTGATCTTGCGGACGTTTCACAGATAAAGCTCTATCACACAGGGACCTCTGAAAGGACCAACCTCAGAAAAGCCCGGCTCCTGGAATCCATCACCCCTACAAAATACAAATCCACTTTTACAGGGAACTGGTCATTGATCCCGGGCGAGAATTACTTCTGGATTGCCGTTGATATCAGTCCGGGCGCAAAGGAAGGAAATACAGTAACCGGATCAGTGGTTTCCTATAACACCAGCAGCAGCACCTTGTTCTCTCTTCCGGAGGATAAGGGATCCAGACCCATTATCCTGGGGCACAGACTGTTGTTTTCAGGAGGTGATGCGGGCTCAAAATATCATCGGATCCCGGCAATTGTAACGGCCCGCGACGGCTCCCTCATCACGGCAACGGACAGGCGGTGGGACTATCCGAATGATTTGCCCAACCATATAGATCTTGTAATTCGTCGGAGTAGCGACAAAGGACAGACATGGAGCGATGCCTTAACCCTATATGGAGAAGGAACGGAGACCGGTTTTGGCGATGCCGCATTGGTAGTCAATCAAAAAAGCGGAACCATAATATGCCTTTTCGCGGGAAACCGCGGGTTTTTCTCATCCAGCTCTGCGTCACTTATCCGCATCTATCAGTCGAAAAGCCGCGACAATGGATTAACATGGAGCAGTCCGACCGATATCACGGATCACATTTACGGACCCGGCTGCCTGAATCCAATAACGCAAGGATGGCAAGGCGCATTTGTCACATCAGGAGCTGCCACACAATTAAGAAACGGTCGGTTAATGGCCGGCTTGGTAGTAAGGGAAAACACTTCAAGAAGTATATCAAGCTACGTAATCTATTCCGATGATAATGCGCGGACGTGGCAGGTTTCCAGCGGCAGAGCTTCCTCAGAAGGCAATGAGTCCAAGATTGTGGAGCTGAACGATGGGAATCTTCTCATGAGTATCCGCTCCAATCAGAACCGGAAATTTAACCTGTCGAGGGATAAGGGAATGACCTGGAGCTCGCCCTTCTCTCAACCTGCAATTCAGGATCCTAATTGCAACGGCGACCTTATCCGTTATACTTCAATGACAGATGGTTATCTCAAAAACCGATTGCTCCATTCCATTCCATACGCCACCAACCGAAGCAATTTAAGCGTCTTGCTAAGCTACGATGAAGGTGAAACCTGGCCAGTGAGAAAAACCGTCTATCCGGGAAAATCTGCCTATTCTTCCCTGACCGTCCTGCAGGATGGAACCATCGGAATGTATTATGAAGTTGGTGAGTATGAAACCTACGAAATGTATTTTGCCCGCTTTTCCCTCGGTTGGCTTACCAATGGCGCGGATACACGGGTTGACGGGGTTTCAAAAGGCCTCGAACTGGCTGATAAATCCATCATGGAAATGCCGGTTCTGTCTCTTTACCCCAACCCCGCAGTAAACATGGCATATATTACGGGCATAACCGATACCAGAACGCATATTGATCTCTACAACTCAGGCGGACAACTGCTGAAAACAATTATCGCCAAAGATGCCCCGAATCCGGTTCAACTGCCATTGCTGGGCCTGTCTTCAGGTATTTATTTCGTAAAAATCTCAGGTTCGGTTATCAGACTCGTGATAAATTAGCCTCGTTATTACCTTTTCATAATGCTTTTCCTTCACGAGAAACTTTGAAATTATTATTTGTTTCGTATTTTTGCGAAATATGAAACCAATAAAGCAGAAAACCTGGCTCGTCGGTGTCCTTATGGTAATCTGGTTTTTAGCCTATCATTATCTCCAGCCGCTCACCAACTATTTAACAGACAATGTTTTCGGACTGGAAAAGGGTCAGCATCTGACAGAGGCAATCCGGTTTTTTATATATGAATTCCCCAAGGTCATCTTATTGCTGGCTCTGATCGTATTCTTTGTCGGAATCATCCGCACTTTCTTTACACCTGAAAGAACCCGAAGGGCGCTGGCCGGCAAAAGAACATTCACCGGCAATGTACTGGCCTCTCTTTTAGGCGTTGTAACCCCATTCTGCTCCTGCTCCGCCATTCCCTTGTTTCTGGGATTCGTTGAGGCGGGAGTGCCTTTGGGCATTACCTTTTCATTCCTGATTGCTTCCCCGATGATCAACGAAGTAGCCGTAATACTCCTGTTTGGAATGTTTGGCTGGAGAGTCGCAGTGATTTATGTGCTCACAGGGCTGATTATTGCTATTACTGCGGGATGGGTCATTGGCAAGTTAAAGCTGGAAAAATGGGTTGAGGATTGGGTATATAAAACGAAAATGGGCGCTGCATCGCAAACTGAGGAACGACTAAGCTTGAATGACCGTATCAGTTATGGCTTTACAGCAGTTAAGGACATCGTTGGAAAGGTCTGGATTTATGTTGCACTGGGCATTGCCGTAGGTGCCGGGGCTCATGGCTATGTCCCGGAAGATTTCATGGCTTCCCTGATGGGGAAATCGGCCTGGTACAGTGTCCCGTTGTCCGTGCTGATTGGTATTCCTCTCTATTCAAATGCAGCCGGAATTATCCCGATAGTCTCAGTGTTGATTGAGAAAGGTGCGGCACTGGGAACATCCCTTGCCTTTATGATGGCGGTTATCGGCCTTTCCTTGCCCGAAATGATCATCTTAAAGAAAGTTCTAAAGCTGCCACTGATTCTCACTTTTATCGGGATTGTCGGATTCGGGATTATGATCGTAGGATTTCTTTTTAATGCAATCTTCTAATATTTAATATTTTATGAATTCAAATCTACTAACAGTTGACCATGAACAGCTTGCCCGGTTTGCAAAAGCTCTCGGGCATCCGGTCAGGGTCTATATTGTTGAGCTTTTGGCAGGTCAATCTTGTTGCTTCAGCGGTGATCTGGCGGAGGACCTTCCGATTGCCCGATCCACCTTGTCACAACATCTGAAGGAACTGAAATCGGCCGGGTTGATTCAGGGAACCATAGAATATCCAAAAATCCGGTATTGCATTAACAGGGAAAACTGGGAAAGGGCACAGGTTCTGTTTGGCAAACTTCTGGAATCAAAACCCGGATTAATCAAACAATGCTAACAAAATGGAAATAAAAATTTTAGGAACAGGATGTGCCAAGTGCAAGTCCCTCGAAAGAGTAACCCGTGAGGTAGTTGATGAGATGAATCTGGATGCTACGGTAACAAAAGTTGAGGATATCGTGGAAATCATGGCGTTTGGTGTGATGACCACCCCGGCCCTCGTTGTTGACGGAAAGGTTCTGGTAAAAGGCCGCGTTCCCTCAAACACGGAAATCAAACAGTTTTTAACCCAATAAACCAAGGATCATGAAAAGAACAGGTATTATTATTCTGATGGCCATCCTGATAGGTGCAGCCCTTATCCCCGGCAGACTGACAGCTGGTAATGACGACAAATCCGATCAGGTTAAAGTTTCAGGCCCCACTGAGGTGTATTACTTTCACCTAAGCCGCAGGTGCATGACCTGCCAGACTGTGGAAAAGGTTGCTGAGCAATCGGTTA